>JAGVUW010000615.1 GCA_019136035.1 Verrucomicrobiota bacterium
TCGGCGGCGGCAACTTCTGCGCCATGGCCGTGCAGGGCCGCTTCATCGCGGCGCCGTCCTACGCCTACGGCATCTTCCACCTCTTCGACACCACGAAGCCCTTCGACGGCGGCTTCGGCGCCGAACCAAACCCGCGCGACCTGGCACGCTGGAAAGACGACATCTGCCGGCCGCGCACGGCCGCCGCGCATCCCGATGGCCGCCACGTCTTCATGGCCGGCTTCGCGGGCTACGGCCGCGTCGGCGGCGGCCTGGGCATCGTCGACCTCGAGACCGGCACGGCGACGCTGGTCACGCACGAGCGCCTCATACCGAATCAGAGCACCATCGCGCTGAAGGTCCTGCCGGATGGGAATCTGGTCGGCGGCACCAGCGTCGAGGCCCCCGGCGGCGGTCACACCCAGGCCGAGGAGGCGGTGCTGTACGTCTACGACTGGCAGCGTCAGGAGGTCCTATACCAAGGCTCGCCGGTGCCGAAGGTCCGCGATCTGATCTGCCTGGAGGTCGGCGCCGACGGCCGCGTCTACGGCCTGGCGGCCGGCGGGACGCTGTTCGTCTTCGATCCCGCCAGCCGTCAGGTGGTCCAGCGGGCCGACCTGAGTGCCTTCGGCGGGCCGCTGCGCTCGAGCCTGCTCTGGCAGCCCGACGGCCGGCTCTACGCGGCCTTCACGCGCGGCCTGGTGCGCATCGACCCGGCGACGCTGGAGGGGGCGTGGGTGGCGCCGGGGCCGGTGCCGATCACGGCCGGCCTGGCGATCCTGGGCGGCCGTGCCTACGTCGCCAGCCAGGCCACGATCTGGAGCTGCCCGCTGGGGCAGTGACGGGGCGGGTTGACGGCCGCGTCGGGCCGGAGTGCCGGGCACGCGGTGCCGCCCCGTTGCGGCGATGGTGGGGTGAACGGAGGCGATAGCCATCATGACTCAGTACGACTTCAGCGGCCAGACGGCCATCGTCACCGGCGGCACGCGCGGCATCGGCGCCGCGATCAGCGAGGCCTTCCTGGGGGCCGGCGCCACCGTGGTGGCGACCTACGCCGGCAACCAGGCCGCGGCGGAGGCCTTCGCGGCCCGCCAGACGGCCCATGCCGGGCGCCTGCACCTGCGCGCCTTCGACGTCGGCGACTACGCCGCGGTCGAGGAGTTCTTCCGGTGGTTCGACACGATCGCGACGCGCCTCGAGATCCTCGTCAACAACGCCGGCATCCGGCGCGACAGCGTCGTCGGCATGATGGCCTGCGCCGATTGGGAGGCGGTGCTGCGCACCAACCTCACCGGCAGCTTCGCCATGAGCAAGTTCGCCGTGATGCGGATGGTCTCCAACCGCTACGGCCGCATCATCCACATCACCTCGCCCAGCGGCAAGTTCGGCTTCGAGGGCCAGGCCAACTACGCCGCCTCGAAGGCCGGCCAGGTGGCGCTGATGCGCTCGCTCTCGAAGGAGGTCGCCCGGCGCAAGATCACGGTCAACTGCGTCTCGCCCGGCTTCATCGACACCGAGTTCATCGGCGCCCTGCCGCCCGAGCAGCTCAAGGCCTACCAGGAGAGCATCCCGGTGCGCCGCCTGGGCCAGCCGGCCGAAGTCGCCCACGGGGTGCTCTTCCTGGCCTCGCGCGAGGCCGCCTACGTCAACGGCGCCGTCCTGGAAATCACCGGCGGGCTGTAAGCGGCCGGGCCGGGGACAGCGGGGACACCGGGGGCAGCGGGGACAACGGGGGACACGGGGGGAACTCTGGCGGTGGTGTGGCCGGCGGCGGCGGCGTCTCAGCCGCTGACCCTGGGAGCGCCGAGCGTCGGCTCGGCAGCACCCCGGGCGCCGTCCGGCGCCCGGGGTGGTCCACGGGCGGCGCCGTGGACCCACTGGATCGGGCCCATGCGCACGGATGCGCATGCCACCTCCCATTCGGCGACCCGCGCCGGAACATGCGCACGGATGCGCATGCCGCCTCCCATTCGGCGACCCGCGCCGGAACATGCGCACGGATGCGCATGCCACCTCCCATTCGGCGACCCGCGCCGGAACATGCGCACGGATGCGCATGCCACCTCCCGTCCGACACCCTGGGCATCCCCCGGGCGGCGGTGACGTCACTCCAGGGCCTCGTCGTCGGGGTCGAAGTGCGGCAGGCGCTCGGCGTCATCGGCGGCGGCCTCGCTGAAGGCGGCGGGCCAGTAGCGCACCTCATGCAGGCGGCGGCCGCTGAGGACGACCTCGACGATGTCGTAGCGGTAGATGACAGCCGGCCAGCCGAGTTCGCGGCGGTAGCGCCGGGCGGCGCGGATGATGCGGCGGCGTTTCTCGCGGCCGACCGCGTCGGCCGGTCGCGCGTGCAGGCGGCGGTGGCGGGTCTTGACCTCGACGAAGCAGAGCAGCGCGTCGGCACGGGCGACGAGGTCGACCTCGCCATCGGGGGCGCGGTAGTTGCGCGCCAGGATCTCCAGGCCGAGGCGTTGCAGGAGCCCGGCGGCGAGGCGTTCCCCGCGGGCGCCGAGGCGCAGATGCGCGGCCCGCCGGCGCGTGAAGCCCGGCGTCGTCCCGGCAGGCGATGACGGCATTGGACAAAGCCCCTCCCAAGGCTGATTTTAGGGTACGTGATCGATCCCATGCCGTCAAGGTCTCCGCAGCCGGTTGTTCTGCCCATGCGCGACGTCGTCGACTTCCTCAAGAACCGCTTCCAGCGCCAGATCGAAGCGCACCACACCATCGCGGCCAGGCCGGCCCTCTCCTTCCTCCTGCCGATCCTTAACGAGTACATCGACGCCCCGGCGCCGTTCGGGGTCCTCCTGATGTACCCGACCAAGGCCCTGTCGCGCGACCAGGAGTCGACCCTGGGGCGGCTCATGCAGGCGGCGATGAACAGCCACCGCCTGGGGACCTTCGACGGCGACACCCCGCGTGAGGAACGCCTCAACATCCAGCGCCAGGCCGACTTCATCATCACCAACCCGGACATGCTCCACGCCGGGATCCTGCCCAACCACAACCGCCACTGGAAGGCCTTCCTATCGCGTCTGCGCTACATCGTGATTGACGAGGTCCACAGCTACCGCGGCGCCTTCGGCTCGCATGTGGCGAATGTCTTCCGGCGGCTGCTGCGGGTCTGCGAGGTGCACGGCAGCCACCCGATCTTCATCTGTTCCTCGGCGACAGTCGGCAACCCCGGCGAGCATGTCCGGGCCCTGATCGGGCGGGAGGTGCGTGTCATCGACCGCGACGGCGCGCCGCGGCCGCAGCGCGACCTGTACTTCGTCAATCCGCCGCTGGTGCAGAGCCAGGGCGCAGCGCTGTACCGGAAGGGCCCGGGGTCGGTGTCGATACCCCTGATTCGCGAGGCCACCGAGCGCCAGGTGCGCACGATCTGCTTCTGCCGGGCCCGCCAGGAGGTCGAACGGCTCTACCGCGCCGTGATCGACGGGCGTTACGCGGCCCTCGCCGACCGGGTCAAGCCGTACCGCGGCGGGCTCCTGCCAAACGAGCGCCGGCAGCTCGAGCGCGACCTCTTCGAGGGCCGCATCACGACCATCATCACCACCAACGCCCTGGAGCTTGGCATCGACATTGGCGACCTCGACCTGTGCATCCTCTCGGGCCACCCCGGGACGGTGGCGAGCTTCTGGCAGCAGGCCGGCCGGGTCGGCCGCAAGGGCAGCGCCGCGACGATCGTCTTCGTAGCCAAGGACGCGCCGGTGGACCAGTACCTGGTGCACCACCCGGAGTTCATCACGCAGGCGCCGGTCGAGCAGGCCTGGCTCAACGCCGACAATCCGTACATCCTGCTGCAGCACCTCCCCTGCGCGGCCTACGAGCACCCGCTACGGCGGCCGGAGGCGGCCTTCCCGGAGCCGGCCTACAGCCTGGCGGTGTCGATCCTGAGCGAGGACGAGACCCTGAAGCCCTACCGCGATTGCCTGCGCTACGCCCTCAGCGACTACCCGGCCCGCGGCGTCGACCTGCGCGGCATGACCGACTACAACATCGAGATCTACCACGGCACCGAGGTCATCGGCGAGATCGACCCCATCGGCGCCCGCGGCACGCTCTACAAGGACGCCATCTACCAGCACCTCGGACGGCGCTACATGTCCATGGACCTCGACCTCGAGAAGAAGCTGTGCCGGGTCGAGCAGGTCGACGTCGACTACTACACCGAGGCCGTCTGGGAGAATCGCCTGGAGATGACCCAGGTCGACGAGGAGCGCACCGAGCACGAGGCCCACGTGAGCTTCGGGGCGGTGCATGTCAACAAGCAGCCGAAGCTCTACAAGAAGATCCGCGAGCGGACCTACGAGAATATCGGTTACGGCCCGATCACTCTGGCCGCCTTCGAGTACGACACCACCGGCCTGGCGCTGCGGCCGCCGCGGCCATGGCTGGAGTTCTGCGACCGCCTCGACAAGCGCTACCTCGGCGCCGCCTTCTTCGGCCTGAGCTACCTCCTGCACCGCGTCGCGCCGAGCCTGTGCATGGCCGACCGGAATGACATCGCGACGGATGTCTCGCTGCAGGAGGAGAGCGACTCGCGCTGGCAGAGCGCCCTGTACCTCTACGACCAGCACGAGGGCGGCGTCGGCTATGCCGAGAAGATCTTCGAGCGCCTCCCCGACGCCCTGCGGCTCTGCCGGACGGTCCTGGCGGAGTGCCCCTGCACGGGCGGCTGCCCGGCCTGCGTGCCGCCCCTGCCGCCGGGGGTGGACAACGCCGAGCTGAGCGAGCTTCTGGTCGAGTCCGACGCCTCGGTAGCCTGCACGCGGAGCCTCCTGGCGGCCCTGCTCGACGGCGTCGTGGCGGCGCCCGAAATCACGGTGGCACGTCAGCCGCGCGCCCCGGCGGTGGAGGCACCCGGCGAGGACCCGGAGATGGTCCGGCTGACCCAGCGGCTCGGCCGCGCCGCCGGCATCCTGCGACAGAAACGCGAACGCCTGCACTGAAACGCGAACCGCCGCGCCCACGGGCCTGCCGCCAGCGCCGGCCGCCGGCCGATCCGCGAGGACTGCCTGCCATGCACAGCCTGCCTCCAGGGATGCGTCTCGAGGGCCGCCGGCGCCGGCGCCGGCCAGCGACGGTGACCCGCCGGGCGGCGGCGGGACAGCCCCCAGTCGGGGGCGCCTCGCCATGATCCACGGCGCTCTCCTGCACCTTCCGGGCATCGGCCCGGTCCGGGCGGCGCGCCTGCGCCAGCTCGGGGTGAACGGCTGGCCGGACCTGGCGCCGCGGCCGCCGCCCGGCCTGCACCTCGGCCCGGCCGTCTGGGAGGCCGTCCTGGCCGAGGCAGCGCGCTGCGACGAGGCCTACCAGGCCGGCGACATCGGCTTCTTCTGCCGGCGCCTCTGCGGCTGCGACCTCTGGCGCATCCTGGCGCAGTACGGCCGCCGCGCTGCCTACGTTGATATCGAGACCGACGGCCTGCTCGGCACGGCCCGGATCACCGTCATCGCCTGCCACTGGCAGGACCGCCTGTATACCTTCGTGCAGAACGAGAACCTGGACGACTTCCTCGAGCTGCTCGAGCACATCGAGCTGGTGGTGACCTACAACGGCACCTGCTTCGACGTGCCGATGATCCTGCGCGCCTTCCACATCCCGGAGC
>JAGVUW010000158.1 GCA_019136035.1 Verrucomicrobiota bacterium
TCGTCGGCGAACCACGACAGGACCTTCGGCAACCCGGCGCCCAGGACGATGCTGCTGTCCTCGAGGACGCCCTTCGAGGCGCGCTCGATCGCCAGCGCCCAGACGCCGGCGGCGCCGTCCGGCACCGCCGCCTTCACCGTCAGGCGCTGCTGCTCCGCCGTGCACTCGCCCGACGCCGCCACCGCGCCGGCGGCGTCGTAGAGTGTCACCTTCGCGGTCTCGACACCCCCGCCGCCCTGCGCCGCCACGCTCACCTCACCCAGGCCGGCCGGCACCTGGAAGTACAGCCGTGGCACCCCCTGGATGAAGTGCGCCGACGGGTCGCAGTAGATCCCCAGCGCCGCGTTGGCGCTCTTCACCGCATAGGCGCTCCCGCCCGCCTCCATGGCCAGGATGTAGATCCCATCCGCCGGCGGCGTGAAGACGACCCGGCCGGTGCTGTCCGCCGGGATCTCGCCCTCGGCCACCACCGCCCAGTCGGTGTCGCGACAGCTCCAGCGCACCGGGCTCTCGTTACGGCCGATGCGACGAACCTCGAGGACGACCTCGACGGCACGGCCGCGATGGCCGCTGACCAGCAGGGCATTCGAGCCCCGCAGGAAGCACTCCGGGTAGTCACGCGGCGCCGTCCGCGGCAACGGCTGCCCCTGCACGCGGATCTTCGGAAAGCCCCACGGGTCCTCGGTCTCGCGCGGCGCCCAGGCCGCGGCGAGGTCGCCGGCGGCGAGGCGCTCGTTGGCCCACTGGAACCACCGGAAGTACTCCGGGTGGTCGCGGTCGTACACCGGGCCCTCGTAGAAGATCCAGTAGCCGCCCGTCAGGCCGCCCACCAGGAGCGCGTTCTTGCCGCTGAACTCCGGGTCGGCGCCCTTCACCACCGGGTCGATGCCGCCGAGGTAGATGTGGTTGATGCCGCGCTCGCGCGCCGTCGCCAGGCCGCGCTCGATGATGCGCTGGTTGTTCTTCAGCGCCACGTCGTGGCTGACATAGCGCCCCGAGCGCCCGTACGTCCAGGGATCCGACAGGATCAGCGGCGCCTTCGCCGTCGCCCACTCCGGATAGCACGCCTCGAGCATGAACATCGTCCCCGGCGCCGGGTAGATGTTGAACACGAACTGCGGGTTGATGCGGTCCACCGCCTCGCGGAGTTCACGGCACTTGCGGCGCCAGTGCGCGATCTGGAAGTCGCGGAAGGCGTCGTGGAGGCCCTTCTCCGTCAGCCAGGCATGGCGCTGATCCAGCGCCAGCACCGGCAGCTCCAGGGCCCGGTCTGCCGCGAACGCCTTCAGGATGACGTCGTCGTAGCTCAGCTCGTAGAGATTGCCCGGCTTGCCCGGCCAGTAGTTCTCGTAGTCGAGGAAGACGCCCATGAGGGTGTCGTCCTGGGCGCTGATCTCGGCATAGGGCAGGACATAGCCCGCCAGCCACTGCCAGAGCTCCTCCGAGTTCGGACTCCAGATCGGCTGCTCGAGGCCGTTGGCCCACACCACCCGACGGCCTTCACTCAGCGCCGGATCCGCCGGAACACCCTCGGCACCGCGCATCCACGGCTGGTGGTAGATGCCGGCCTCGCGACACCAGGCGGTGACCTGACGCACCGCTGCGAGGTCCTCGGCGCCCTTCCGCGGCGAGAAGACATTGAAGCCCGCCCGCGCCGCCTCCTGGACCATCCACGCCTCGGTCGTCCAGCCGCGCGTCGGCTGCATGACCTTATCCACCAGAATCCGCATCGGCACCCGCCGGCCCAGGTCGCTCAGAGCCGGCCGCTCTGCCGCCGCCGTCCCGAGTCCCGAAAGGACCATCACCACCGCCAGAAGAGTCCGCATCAGAGTCGTCCTCCGCGAGTCACACGACCACCACGACCAAGGCTGCCCAAGAAGGATAGCACCGCCCGCCTCTCGCCGCCACACCCCGCCGCCGCCGCCGGCGGGGGAAAGGGAGAGAGCGAGTACGCCCGTGCGTCCGTGCGTCGGTGGACCGTGCGTCGGTGCTTCTGCAGTCCGGAGTCGGCAGCCGGGAGCGTGGAGCGCGGAGTCCGCCCCCACCGACGCACCGTCCACCGACGTACAGACATACTCCCCCTTCCCCCCTCCTGAACCCGAGGTCAGAGGTCCGAAGTCGGAGGTCGGCAGCCCGGCGCCCGGCCCCACCGCCGCCCGCCCTCTTCCCCTTCCCCATCCCCCATCCTCGTTCATCCGTGTGAATTCGTGGTCCTCCCCTCTCCCTCCCCGTTCGTGTCTTTCGTGCCTTTCGTGGTTAGTTTCCCTTCCCCTCTCCCCCTCCGCGTGTTCCGTGTGCTCCGTGGGCAGTCTCTCCCCCCGCCTCATCGTCCCCCGCAGCAGCACCCGCAGCCGCAACCGAGCTGCCCGGCTGCCCAGAGCATGCCGCGCTCCATGATCAGCCGTGCCTCCGGCACATCGAAGTCCTTCGCCACGTGTCCCAGCGACGCATAGAACACCCGTCCCTGGCCGTAGGTGCGCTTCCATGCCACCGGCATCACGCAGCCGCGGATCCACGGCGTGTTGCCATGCTCGCCCGTGAAGGTCGTCGTCGCCAGGACCTCGTTACTCGGGTCCACATGCATGTAGTACTGCTCCGAGGTCATGCGGAAGTCCCGGATGCCCTTGGTGACCGGGTCATTCGGCTCGATGATATTCACCTCGTAATCCACCACTCCGCCCGGGTGGGCCACCCACTGCCCGCCGACCATGAACTGGTACTCCGTGTGCTGACGGAACGCGTCCCCCATGCCGCCATGCCACCCGGCCAGGCCGACCCCGCCGCGCACCGCCTGCAGCAGCCCGGCCGACTGCTCCCGGCTGATCTCGCCCATCGTCCAGCAGGGGACAATCAACGCCAGCGAGCCCATCAGGGCCGCGTCCGTGTAGCTCTGCAGCGTCTCCGAGACCACCACCTCGAAGCCCTTCTCACGCAGGAAGTCCACAAACCGGTCACTCGCCTGCACCGGCTCATGGCCGACCCACCCCCCGCGCACCACCAGTGCCCTGCTCATGTGCCAGCCCTTTCCTTAGAGCACTTACTCCGGAACATGTGTGTTCCTTGCGTAACTGCTATGACGCTTCGCGTTGATTCTCTATGAGTTGCGGGATGTCATCGTGGTAAGCTCTTACACAGGCTCCCA
>JAGVUW010000728.1 GCA_019136035.1 Verrucomicrobiota bacterium
AGAGAGTGATGGCTGATAACTTCTACCGCGACAATCCCGATATCCGCTTTCGCATGCAGACCCTCGACCTGGACGAGGTCGTGCGGATCCGCGAGCAGGACTTCGCCCAGCCCGCCGAGTTCCCGGAGGCACCGGCCGATTTCGCCGATGCCCTGGACAGCTACGACCGCGTCCTGGAGATGGTCGGCGCCCTCAGCGGGGGCACCATCGCCCCGCGCGCAGCGGCCGTCGATGAGGAGGGCGCCCGCCTCGTGAAGGGCACCGTCCACTACGCCGCCGGCACCGTCGAGAATCTCCGCGATCTGGGCCTGGCGCAGCTCATGGGCGTGATGCTGCCGCGGCGCTACGGCGGGCTGAACTGCCCGTCGACCGTGTACGCGATGATGACCGAGATGGTCTCGCGTGCCGACGCCAGTCTGCAGAATCTCTTCGGCCTTCAGGACATCGCCGAGACGATCTGCCGCTTCGGCGATGAAGCCCAGAAGGCGTACTTCCTGCCGAAGTTCGCCTCGGGCGCGGTCGACGGCGCCATGGCGCTGACCGAGCCCGAGGCCGGCAGCGACCTGCAGGCGGTGCAGTTGAAGGCGCACCTCGATGAGGGTACGGGCCAGTGGTACCTCAGCGGCATGAAGCGCTTCATCACCAACGGCTGTGCCAAGGTGCTGCTGGTACTGGCGCGCTCCGAGGAGGGCACCCGTGACGGCCGCGGCCTGTCGATGTTCGTCTGTGAGCGTTGCCCGGAGCTGGTCGTGCGTCGTCTGGAGAACAAGCTGGGCATCCACGGCTCGCCGACCTGCGAACTGCAGTTCAACCGCGTTCCGGCGCAGTTGGTGGGGGCGCGTCGGCGCGGCCTGACGCGCTATGTGATGTCGCTGATGAACGGCGCCCGCGTCGCCATCAGCGCCCAGGCCCTCGGCATCGCCGAGGCGGCCTGGCGCGAGGGCTACAAGTACGCCCAGGCCCGCGAGCAGTTCGGCCGGGCGATCGGGAAGATGCCGCCGGTCTACGAGATCCTCGTGCGCAACAAGGTCGCCATCATGGCCGCACGGGCGCTGCTCTACGAGACCACCAAGATGGTCGACCGCCGCGACTCCTACGAGGAACTCCTCAACCACACCGAGAACCCCAGCGCCGAGCTGCGCCAGCTCGAGAAGAGCTCCACCCGCATCGCCGCCGAGATGACGCCGCTGGCCAAGGCCTTCTGCACCGAACTGGCCAACAGCGTCGCCTACGACACCAT
This sequence comes from Verrucomicrobiota bacterium, assembly GCA_019136035.1. Classification (GTDB taxonomy): domain Bacteria; phylum Verrucomicrobiota; class Lentisphaeria; order Oligosphaerales; family JAFGRS01; genus JAGVUW01. The sequence goes on from JAGVUW010000728.1 coordinate 1,241, forward strand.
CCAGATCCATGGCGGCACCGGCTACATGAAGGACTTCCCCGCCGAACGGCTCTACCGCGACGCCCGTATCACCAATATCTACGAGGGCACCACGCAGTTGCAGTACGTCGCCGGCATCGGCGGCGTCATGCTGCGCCTCCTCGAGCCGATGATGGCCGAGCTCAGCCAGATACCCTACGAGGGCAAGCTGCGTCGCCTCGCCAGCGCCGTCGATGTGGCGCGTGAGAAGCTCCAGCGGGCCGTGCGTATGGTCGAGGAACGCAAGGACGCGGACTACTTCGATCTCATGGCCCGGCCGCTCTGCCGCATGGAGACGATCGTCCTGGTCAGCTACCTCCTCCTGCGCGATGCCACCCGCGACCGCGCCCGCGCCGTTGTCGCCGAGCGCTTCGTCCTGGATTGGCTGCCGGAGGTCAACGCCCACTACGAGGTCATCGAGCGTCACGACGTCAGCCTGATCGACAGCCACGAGCAGGTCCTGGCGCTCTGACGGGTCTTCCTCCACTGGCCGTTACCTGCCAGTGGAGGAAGCTCCGCGGGTCAGGCCTGGCGCAGGCGCTCGACGCAGCGGATCATCGCCGCCGCGATGTAGCGGTTCAGTTCGTTGCTCATGGCGGGGTGCAGTGACACGCAGAAGAGCCTCTCGGTGACCGCCTCCGAGATCGGGCAACGCTGGCCCTTGGTGTGTTCGGCGAGCATCTTGCGGCCGAGGTACACCGGGCGGTTGGCGATGACGCTGCCGATGGCGAAGTCGTCCTGGAGCATCTGCATGAGGCGATCGCGGCGGGCGCCGGCCCAGGCCTCAGGGACGAGGCAGGTATAGAGGTAGTAGCTGTGCTCGCAGTCGGCCGGCTCATGCGGCGTGATGATCTCGGGGACGCCCGCCAGCATGGCGGTGCGCGCCTTGGCCAGGCGACGGCGGGCGCCGATGAACGAGTCGAGCTTGCGGAGCTGCACCAGGCCGACCGCGGCCTGGACCTTGGTCATGACGTTGCTCGTGCCCCAGGCGTCCACACCGCCGCCGTACATGCGCACCGACCGGCAGTAGGTGGCCAGTTCCTCGTTGTCGGTCGTCACCATGCCGCCCTCGCCGAGGGTGGTCATGTTCTTCATGGTGTGGAAACTGAAGACGGTGGCGAGGCCCTTCTTGCCGATGCGGGTGCCCTTATAGCCGCCGCCGCAGGCGCGCGCCGCGTCGCCGATGACCGGGATCGGGCCGTGCACCGGGTGCGGGTGGCGCTGGCCGATCTCGATGAGCTCGTCCATGGGGGCGGAGAGGCCGTTCATGTGGACCGGGAAGATGGCGCGGGTGCGCGGCGTGATCTTGGCGGCGACATCGGCGGGGTCGAGCTGGAAGGTGCGCGGGTCGATCTCGCCCCAGACCACCTGGCCGCCGGCGCCGTAGACCGCCAGGGCCGCCGCCGGGTAGTTGACACTCGGCACGATCACCTCGTCGCCGGGCTGGAGCTTCAGCCAGCGCATGACCATGTCCAGGCCCGGGCCGGCGCTGTTGATCGCCACCGCATAGCGGCAGCCGCAGTAGTCCGCGAAGGCCTGCTCGAAGTCCGGAATGGGCGGTGCCGAGAAGCCGAAGCCCTTATGGATATCCATGGCCTCGCGAATCGCGGCCACGGCGGCCTCGACCTCTTCCTCGCCGTAGATGCTGCCGAGCAGGGGCTCGGCCTTCCACACCGTCGTCGGCTTCGGGAAGGTCAGCGCCTGGGTGATTTCCTGGTCTGTCATCATGGCATCGCTCTCCTGTACAGCATTTGCATTCGCGGCGCTCCGACCGGCCGCCTTGAGGTCGCCCGCCCGGCCGGTCTGCCGGCGTCACCGGCCAACGACGCCGGGCGCGGCAGCGACGTTGTCAACACCCATTCACTGTACTAGCTTGCGTCGCGGTGCAAAATCCCAAGGCATGGATGGGGATGGCCAAAGCATGGACAAAATGCGCGAGATTCTGGAGGTGGCTCTGGACTGGGTGAACCGCCTCCCGGAGGTCCCCGTGGTCTACGCTGCCGAGGACCGCGTCCCGGTCCACACCCGCGCCAGCCCCCTGCTGGAGTTCACCCTGCACACCTCGGGTTCGGAGAGCCTGGTCGAGGTCGCCGGCCTGCGCCGGCGTTCGCGGCCGGGCGACTTCGCCCTGATGAATGCGCATTTCGGCAACCGTGGCACGCCGCAGGGTCAGTGGGGCTTCTGGTGCCTCTCGCTGGATGCCGCCACCTGGCCCGGGCCGGCCCTCGGGCGCTCGCCCCTGCTGGAGGCCGTGTCGCTGCGTCGTCCGGCGCGCGTCCTGGCGCAGCTCGAGGAGGTCGGCCGCGTCTACAAGCGCCACATCGAGACGCGGTCCTGCCGCCTCAAGGCCGAGGTGCTGCGTCTGCTCTGCGACCTCTATGAGGACTGCGGCTTCGCCAGCCGCCCGGCGGTGGCGTCGCCGTCCTGCCAGGCCGCCCTTGACGCCATGGACGAGCGCCAGGCCGACCCGGCCCTGGACCTGGCCTGCCTGGCGCGCGCCGCGTCGCTCTCGGTGGCGCAGCTCTGCCGGCGCTTCCAGCGGGAGGTCGGCGCCAGCCCGATGCGGCACCTGAACCGCCTGCGCATCGAGCGCGCCTGCGACCTGCTGCGCAAGACGGCCCTGAATGTGGGCGAGGTCGCCCACGCCGTGGGCTTCAACGACCCGCTGCACTTCTCGCGTGTCTTCCGCCGCCAGGTCGGCCTGCCGCCCAGCGCCTGGCGCCGCGCCTCGGACCGGCCGCACTGACGGCAGCCCGTCAGGCGTAGGAGCCAAGGCGCTTGCCCAGCTCGACGATGGCGCGGAATTCCTCGAGGCTGACGCTCGAGGGCACCGAGTGGTCCGAGCTGAGGATGTAGCCGCCGTGCTCCTTGAGCTTCGGCACGAGGGCCTCCATCTCGGCGCGGATCTGCTCGGGCTTGTCCCAGAGCATGGCGTTGAGGCCGCCGTGCAGGGTCAGGCGGTCGCCGTACTGGCGTTTGATGGCCAGCGGGTCCATGCCGGCCTTGACCTCGAGGGGGTTGAGCGCGTCCAGGCCGGCATCGAGCAGGAGCGGCAGGAATTCGGAGATGTTGCCGCAGGAGTGCAGATGCGCCGGGATGCCCTTGGCGTGGGCCCAGTCGATGGCGCGCTGCTGGAAGGGCAGGAGCAGGTCGCGGTACATCGCCTTCGAGAAGAAGGTGTGGCCCTTGTAACCCATGTCGTCCGGCCAGCGCACCGCGTCGAAGGTGTAGCCCTCGTCCCAGATCATGTCGAGGAGGGCGAGGTTGACCTCCAGTTCGTGGCCGATCATATCGCGGACCCACTCGGGGTTCTCGGCCATGGCGATGAGCATCGTCTCGGTGCCGATGATCCAGGAGTGCGTGACGTCGAAGCCGAACCAGAGCCCCGCCTGGATCCACCAGCCCTTGTCGCGCCAGGTCCGGTAGTGCGTCCGCAGGCGGTTCCAGTCGACGCGGTCGCGGCTGGGCGCCATGCGGGCCTTGGCAGCCTGCCACGAGTCCGGGTCGGTGATCGTGAAGCCGAGATACTGCGGCGTGCTGGCGGCGTGCTTCCAGTTCTTCATGGTCACGCCCCAGGCGGTCGTCGCGATGCGGTACTCGTCGGTCTCCTCCAGGACCGTCACCGGGTAGCGCGGCGAGGTATCCGCGCCGACGCCGACGACCGGATCGAGGCCGAAGAAGTCGACGAAGCCGACCTCGTGCGGCATGCCCTCGCGCTCCCAGCGCTCGATGGTGGCCGGCCAGGGGATGTCGATGATCGGCACACGGTCGGCGTCGCGGTGCTGGAACATGCGATGGTAGCGTTCGCGGCTGGTCATCTCGGCCATCGTGAGACTCCTTGGTTGGGGCAACCCAATCGAGATCGGGATCGCGATCGAGATCGAAGGAATGCCGAATGGCATTCGGACGCGAGAAACTGGACGTCCATCGCTTGCCGATCGGCTACGTCGCGTGGGTGTATGAGAAGGCCGCGGCACGTGACGGTGTCCATCGTTCGGCCCGAGACCAGTGATTGCGCGCCAGCCAGTCGATTCCGATCCCGATAGCGATCCCGATAGCGATAGCGATTGGGATGACAGCAGCCCCCAACCCGCGGCGGGAGGCGACTGAGAACAGCGCCTCCACTGGAACGTTGCGCCCGGCCGCCGGCCGGGCCGGTCCGGGCTGCGCGCCACCACACCGTACTATCCCGTTGCACCCTGGCAAGTCCCGTCGCCCGTCCTTCCGCGGATGGCCTGGCCGGATGGGCCGATGACACCTATATTTCATGGCATCGCCAATCCGACCGCCGACCGGATGGTTATTCGGTTGAGGGCGTGCGTTGGGACGCACGGGCCGCGCTCGTGCGGGCCTGGTCCACGCACCCTGAAGCGACTGACAGAGACGTGGGAGTGTTCGCTCATGGCAGCTCACCATTGGGAACGCCATCTCGTACGGCTCGGGGCCATCGCCCTGGCTGTCGCCCCCCTGGCCCTGCTGGCGGCCGAGGAGGGCGTGCGGCAGATACCCCTGCGGGAGATCTACGAGAAGGGCGGCCTGGCCATGAAGGCCATTGCCGCGGTCTCGTTTGTGTCGGTCTTCCTGTCGTTCTTCTACGCCTTCACGATGCGGGCCGGAATGCTCTACCCGAAGCGCTTCCTGCGTGAGGCCGAGGACGCCGCCGAGGAGGGCGACATCGAGGCCCTGCGGGCGGTGTGCGCCAACAGCGACGCCCCGGCGGCCCGCATCATCGCCAGCGGCGCCGAGCTGCTGGCCGGTGACAGCCGGGTGGACTACATGCTGGTGCGTGATGCCATCGAGGACGAGGGCACGCGTCAGGCCAGCGCCCTCTGGCAGCGCATCCAGTACCTCCAGGACATCGCCGTGATCTGCCCGATGCTGGGCCTGCTCGGTACCGTGCTGGGCATGATGCGGTCGTTTGCCGGTCTGACCGCCGGGGTGAGCTTTGCCAACAAGGCCGACGCCCTGGCGGCCGGTGTGGCCGAGGCCCTGTACACCACGGCCGCAGGTCTCCTGGTGGCGATTGTCACCATGGCCATCTACGCCTTCTTCCGCGGCCATGTCAACCGCGTCGTCGGCGGCATGGAACTGGCCTGCACGAAGGTCCTTCGCCGCTGTGCCCTGCGGCGTCAGACGCGGGTGGCCTGAGGCCATGGTGGCGGGCGGTTCGGGCGGAGCAGTGCCATGAACTTTCGCAGACGCTTCAATGAGACGGCCGCGGGCTTCCAGATGGCGCCCATGGTCGACATGATGTTCCAGGTCCTGATCGTCTTCATGTCGGCAACCCTGTTCGCGCAGTGGGAGCACGTCGTCGGGATCACCCTGCCCACGGCCGATTCGGGGCTGCGGCCGGTGCGCCATCGCGAGCTGATCATCAACCTCGACGAGAAGGGCGCCATCTTCATCAACAGCGTCGAACGCAGCCCCGAAGAGCTGCAGCGTATCATGGGCCTGATTGCCGATGCCTTTAAGGACCAGCCCGTGATTGTGCGGGCCGACCGCCGGACCCACCACGAGCATGTCATCCAGGTCCTGGATATCTGCCGCAAGGCCGACGTGCGTAACGTCGCCTTCGCCACCCTCCCTCCGGAGTCGCCACCGCCCTGAGTGCCGTGACCGCAAGTCGGAAGTCGCCCATGAGCCGATCGCCATCGATCCTGCCGAGGACCCTCCGGGTCGCCGTCGGAGCCCTGGCGATGGGCCTTGCTCTGCTGGTCGCTCAGGAGCCGGCGCCCGACCTGGCCACCCCCGAGAGCCACTACCGCTTCGCTGAAGGGCTCTTCTTCCGCAAGTTCTACGACCTTGCCGAGAAGGAATACCGCAGCTTCACCGAGCGCTTCCCCGAGCATGCCCTCGGTCCGGAGGCGAGCTACCGGCGCATCCTCTGCCTGCGTCACCTGCGTCAGGAGCCGGCCATGCTGGCGGCGATGGACCGTTTCCAGGAGCGCTGGCCCGACCACAAGCTGGCGGTGCAGCTCGCCCTCTGGAAGGGCGACCTCCTCTACAATCGCCAGGACTACGCCGGGGCCGAAGCCTGCTTCCGGCGGCTGACCGCGCATGAAGACAGCGTCCTGCGCGAGACGGCGCTGTATTTCGTGGCGCAGTGCCAGGAACGCCAGGACAAGCCCGAGGCGGCGCTGGAGATCTACCGCGGCCTGGCCGAGTCGCCTTTCGACGACCGGCATTCGTACCGGCCTTATGCCCTCTACGCCCTGGCCATCGCGGCCCAGCGTCGCGGCGATAACGTCTCGGCCGCCGAGCAGTTCCAGCGTCTGGCCGAGGCCCCGGCGATACCGGCGACGCTGCGTGAGGAGGCGCTGTACCGCCTGGCCGAGGCACGCTTCGCCCGTGAGGCCTACGGCGAAGCCCTGAATGGCTACGAGCGCGTCGTCGCCGAGTTCCCCGAGGGTGCCTTCGCCCGCGAGGCGCGCAAACGCCTGGCCTGGGCGCGCTACCTGACCGGCGACTATGCCAAGGCCGCCGGGGCCGCCGCCGACTGGCGCCGGCTCTACCCCGAGGCCCGCGATGCCGAGGTCGACTTCGTCCAGGCCCTCAGCCTCGTCGGCCTCGAGGACCACGCCGCGGCACTGCCGCTGTTTCAGGGCCTGGCGACAGCCACGGACGCCACCGAGGACATCGTGCGACGGGCGCGCTACCAGGAGGTCGTCTGCCTCGCCGCGCTGAAACGCTACGAGGAGGTCCTGGCCAGTGCGGACCGCTTTGCAGCCGACTACCCGAAGGCCGGCGAGCTGCCCCTGGTGCACTTCATCGTGGGGACGCTATGTCATGCCAACAATGACCACGACAAGGCGGCCGCCTACCTCCGCCGCGCCGAGGACGCCCTGGTCGGCGCGGCGCCGCAGCGCGAGGAGGCGGCCCGTCTGCTGGCGGACAGCCTGGTCAAACTCGACCGCCTGGCCGACGCCGCGGCGGTCTTCCGCCGCCTGGCCGCGACGCCGGACTCGCCCCGCGCTGCCTATTACCTCCTTAAAGCCGGCGAATGCGAACGCCAGCTCGGCAACCACGACGGCGCTATCCGCGACTTTGAGGACCTCCTCGAGAAGTACCCGCAGGCTGAGGCCGAGAGCCGACGCGCCCTGCAGCACCTCGGCGAGCTCTACCCGACGGCCGGGCGCATCGACCGCGCCATCCAGATTGTCCAGGACCTCCTCGCCAAGGCGGCGACGCCGCCGGAACGGGCCCGCCTGCGCTTCTATGCCGGCTACCTGCGCTACCAGCAGGACGCCTACGAGGCCGCCGTCGAGGACCTCCGCGCCGCCCTCGGCGAGGCCGACGCCGGCAGCGTCGCCGCCGCGGCACGCTTCTTCCTCGGGTCGGCACTCCTCGACATGGGCCGCGAGGACGAGGCCCTCGAGACCTTCGCCGTGGTCCTCGGCCTCCCTGTCACCGAGCGTCCGCCCTTTCCCGCCGACCTGCTCCTGCGCCTGGAGACGCTCTACTACGCCCGCAACCAGACCGCGCTCAGCGAGGGCATCTGCCGCGGCCTGCTGGAGAGTGCCGACCTCGGCGTGGCGCAGCGCGCTGCCCTGAGGCTCTCGAGCATCCTGGCCGCGCAGAGCCGCTTCGATGCCGCCGGGGCGGTCCTGGCCGACCTGCGCCGGCGCCGCCAGGAAGCCCTCGCCGCCGAGGCGGGCCTGGCCCTGGCCCCGGAGGAGGAGATCATCTCGGCGCAGGCCGAGCTCTTCCTGCTGCAGGATCAGGTTCCGAAGGCGGTCGTCGCCGCCGAGCAGTGCCTGGCGGTCCCGGGGCTGGATCAGGAGGCCCTGACGCGGGCCCGCTGGGTCCTGGCCGAGGCCCTGACCCGTCAGGGCCATCCGGCCCAGGCCCTGCCGTATGCCATCAAGACCTACATCCTTGACGACCACCCGACCTACTCGCCCCGCGCCATGGTCCTGGCCCTGCGCCTCCTCGTCGGTCAGCAGCGCCTCGACGAGGCGCGGACGACCTGGACCGAGCTGCGACAGCGCTACCCCGTGTTCGCCGAGAGCGTCGCGGCGACCCCGGAGGTCAAGGCCATCACTGACACGCTACCGCCGCCGGGTTGAGGCGGCGGCGGGCGCGGCGCCGTGCGGCGGCGGTGTTTTTTTGGCCTTGGGACCTTGGCGATGCTGTCAGAACAGAGTACACTTAGGGGCCGTTTGCCTGGACGCGGCACAGCGTTTCTGCCTCTGCGTGCCTGGCTCAGGCCGCCCTGCGCGGGGCTGTGTCGGCCGCGTGACGCGAAGGAGTCACAGAATTCATGGCGGGTACTCCGAAACTCATTGTTCTCTCCGAGCAGTTGCGCGGGCAGTCCTTCGAGCTGAGCGCGGAGAGCTACACGGTCGGCCGCACCGAGGCCTGTGACGTCTGTATACCCGATGCGACCATCAGCGGTCACCACTGTACCCTGGAGCGCCTTCCGAACGGCAGTTTCGGGGTACGTGACCACGGCAGCACCAACGGCACCCGCGTCAACGGCGTCAAAGTCGAGGGCGACGAGGTCCAGCCGCTGGTGCACAGCGACATCCTCCAGGTCGGCGGCGTCGAGATGCTCTTCGAGTCGGAGACCCGCCGCAGCGATGGCAGCACCACCCAGACGGTGATCAACCTGCAGGACACCGAGACGGGCGACCTGCCGGTATCGGAGATGCCCAATCTCGGCCGCGGCAGCCACGCCACGCGCCGCGGTGGTATGCATCGCGAGAACCGCAAGCAGATGCTGGTCATCTGGTGCATGATCGGCTTCCTCGGCCTGGTGACGGCGGTGGCCCTGGTGCTGTTCCTGGCGAAGATTATGGGGGACCGCTGAGTCCCGCTCGACGGCTCGGCCGGCCAGGCCGTCGGGGATGCCCCTGAGCCGGAGTCGAAGGCCCGTCGCCGAACCGCCTCCAGGGGCTGCCGCGAGCGCCGCCCGGGAAGAACCGCCCGAATGGCCGCGGCGCCGCCGGAGGTTTCTCAGAAGACGCTGACGACCAAGGAAGTCGGATACTACAGAATGGCAGACGAGAACGACCACGAAAAGCCCAATCGCTCGCGTGGCGGGCCGCCCCGCCCGGACGCCTCCGCCGGCCGGCAGCCCATGCGGATGCTCTTTTTCTGGCTCCTGGTGCTGTTCGCCGCGCCGACCCTGATCCTGCTCTATCGGGCCAGCCACGACCAGGACGTCGAGCAGCTCCCCTGGCATGAGTTCGAGCGCTACCTCCTCGACGACCGCGTCCAGAATGCCACCGTCGTCGAGGATCCGTCCTCGGGGTACACGATCAAGACCATCCGCGGCAGCTACTGGCCGGCGAATGTCGATGTCTCCGACGACAAGGCGCTGGTCAAGTACCGGGTCGAGGTGGTCCTGACCGACAGCCTCCTGGAGCTGCTGCGTGACCACACCGAGTACAACGCCGAGCGGAACAGCAACATGGTCGGGAGCATCCTCCTGTCGCTGCTGCCGATCCTGATTCTGGTGGCCCTGATCTACTTCCTCTTCTCGCGTCAGCTCAAGGCCGCCGGCCGCGGCGCCCTGCAGTTCGGCAAGAGCCGCGCCCGCATGATCAACCCGAGCCAGGAGCGCGTCACTCTCAAGGATGTCAGCGGCATCACCGAGGCCAAGGAGGAGATGCAGGAGATCATCGAGTACCTGCGCGACCCGGCGCGCTTCCAGAAACTCGGCGGGCGCATCCCCAAGGGCGTCCTGATGGTCGGTCCTCCCGGCACCGGCAAGACCCTCCTGGCCCGCGCCATCGCCGGCGAGGCCGACGTCCCGTTCTTCTCGATCAGCGGCTCGGACTTCGTCGAGATGTTCGTCGGTGTCGGCGCCAGCCGTGTGCGTGACATGTTTGAAGAGGGCAAGCGCCACGCGCCCTGCCTGGTCTTCATCGACGAGATCGACGCGGTCGGCCGGTCGCGTTTCAGCGGCATCGGCGGCGGCCATGACGAGCGCGAGCAGACGCTCAATGCCCTCCTCGTGGAGATGGACGGCTTTGAGACCAACAGCGGCATCATCGTCATCGCGGCGACGAACCGCCCGGATGTCCTCGACCCGGCCCTGCTGCGGCCGGGCCGTTTCGACCGCCAGATCCGCATCGACCTCCCCGACGTCAATGGCCGCCTTGGCATCCTGCGCCTGCACGCCAAGAAGATCAAAATGGCCGCCGGCGTCGACCTCGGCGTGATCGCCCGCGGCACCCCCGGTTTCAGCGGTGCCGACCTGGCCAACCTCATCAACGAGGCCGCGTTGCTGGCGGCACGCAGCGGCAAGGAGGCCGTCGAACTCGCTGATCTGGAGGAAGCCCGCGACAAGGTCGCCTGGGGCAAGGAACGGCGCAGCCGTAAGATCGACGAGAAGGACCGCCTGGTCACGGCCTATCACGAGGCCGGCCATGCCCTCGTCGGCATCTACTCCAAGCACGGCACGCCCCTGCATAAGATCACCATCATCCCGCGCGGCGTGGCCTACCTCGGCGCTACCATGCACCTCCCGGAACAGGACCGCTATACGCACAGCCGCAGCGAGCTGATGGACGAGCTGGCCATGCTCATGGGCGGCCGCGTCGCCGAGAAGCTGATCTTCGGCGAGGTGACCAGCGGCGCTGCTGCCGATATCCGCCAGGCTACCGACATCGCCCGTCGCATGGTCTGCCAGTGGGGCATGAGCGAGAAGATGGGGCCGCTCTCCTACAGCGGCCGCGAAGAGCCCGTCTTCCTCGGGCGTGACATCGTCCGCAGCGAGGACTACAGCCCGGAAACCGCCCGCGAGATCGATATCGAGGTCCGCCAGATTGTCGATACGACCGTGCATACGGTCACGGCCCTCCTTAGCGCCCACCGCGAGCAGCTCGAACGGCTTGCCAAGAAGCTCCTCGAGGTCGAGACCCTGAGCGCTCAGCAGGTCTATGACCTCCTCGGCCTGGAGCTGCCGGTGCCGCAGGCTCTCGCCGACGCCGCCGCGGACGGCCGGCCGGCCGCCGATGACGCCGCCGCCGAGACGACCGACGCGGCGGCTGAAGGGGCGGCGCCGGTCGCCACGGGCGCGGCGGGAGACGGTGCGGACGACGCCGGCAAGGCCGGCCCGGGGGCTCCGACGCCGTGAATGACCTGGCTCGCCTCGGCCTGGCAGAGCACCCGGAGGGCACTGTGCTCTGCCTGCGCCTGCAGCCGCGGGCCCGCCAGACCGCCGTCGTCGGCAGGGTCGGCGAACGCCTCAAGATCGCCGTGCAGGCGCCGCCGGTCGACGGCAAGGCCAACGCCGAGCTGTGCCGATTCCTCGCTGAACAGGCCGGGGTACCGCGCTCGGCCGTGAGCATCCTCCAGGGCGAGACCGGCCGCGACAAGCGCGTCCTGGTGCGCGGCTGCGACCCGGCGACGCTGCGGCGGGGCCTCGGCGTCTAGGCGACCGGGCGCCGTCGCCCCGACAGTGCCAAGGGTATGACCATGCAGCTCGAGCACTTCCAGGCCTTTATCTTCGATCTCGATGGCACCCTGATCGACTCGGAGCCATGGCATCTGCGCGCCTTTGCGACCGCCATGCGCGAGCTGGCCGGCTACGATCTGGCCGAGGCCGACGCCCTCGAGTTCCGCGGCAATACCAGCCTGTGGCTGGCCGGTGAGCTCGTCCGGCGCCACGGCCTCGACGCCGATCCCAAGCGCATTGCCGAGCGTAAGTTCGAGGTGCTCTACCGCGACTTCCGCGCCGAGCTGTACCCGGGCGCGGCGGCCTTCGTGCGCGCCTGGTCGGAGCGGCGGCCGCTGGCCGTGGCCAGCAACTCGCCGCGGCACTTCGTCGAGATGGCCCTCGCTCAGGTCGGACTCCTGGAGTGCTTCGGGGTCGTGACGACGGTCGACGACGTGCGTCAGCGCAAGCCCGACCCGGAGATGATCCACCTGACCCTGCACCGGCTCGGCCTCGGACCGTCGCAGGTGGTGGTCTTCGAGGACAGCGCCCTGGGCCTGACCGCGGCCCGCCGGGCCGGCTGCGCGGTGGTGCTCCTGGACAACGGCACTCTGGAGGACGCCGGCGAGCTTGCCGCGGGGGTCCCGGTGTCGACCTGGCCATCGCTGCCGCGGCCGGCGGGCGTCCTCAGCGCGCCCGCGGGTGCGCTTTGAGGTAGGCGTCCTTGAGCCGCTGGGCGTCGACGTGGGTGTAGATCTGTGTGGTCGACAGGCTGGCGTGCCCGAGCATCTCCTGGACGCTGCGCAGATCGGCTCCGGCTGCCAGGAGGTGGGTGGCGAAGGAGTGCCGCAGGCGGTGGGGCGTGTAGTCGGCGGGGAGGTCGGCCTCACGCAGGTACAGCTTGAAACAGCGCTGCATCGAGCGCGCCGTCAGGCGTCCGCCGCGGTGGTTGACGAAGAGCGCCTCGGTCGCCGCCGCGCCGCCGAGGCCAAGGCCGGCCCGCTGGCGCAGGTAGGCCGTCACGGCCGCGATGGCCGGGCCGCCCAGGACACAGAGGCGCTCCTTGCCGCCCTTGCCGCGCACCCGGAAGAGCCCCGTACCCGGATCGATGTCGCCCACATTCAGGCCGGCCGCCTCGCTGATGCGCAGGCCGGCGCTGTACAGGACCTCAATCAGGGCGCGGTCACGCACACCCGCCAGCATCGCGCCCGGCGCACTCGAAGGCCCGGCGGCCTCGGCGTGGCGCCGCCAGTAGGCCTCCGGGGCGGCCAGAAGCCGCTCGGCCTGGCCGGGATCGAAGACACCCGGAAGGCGCCGCGGCGCCTTGCTGGTGGGCACCGCGACGAAGGGATTGGTCGCGACCACGCCCTCGCGCACGAGATAGCGGTAGAACGACCGCAGGCTGCTGGTCTTGCGGTTCAGCGATGTGCGTGCGAGGCCCTGGCGGTTGAGCCGTACGATGAAGTTGCGCGCCTGGTGCGGCTGGACCTCCTCCCAGGCGCAGGCGCGCCGGCCGTGCTCGAACCACGCGAAGGAGGCAAATTGCGTCAGGTCGATGAGGTAGCCCGAGAGGGTGTGCGGCGAGGCCTGGCGTTCACTGCGCAGATGCCGCAGGAAGCCGTCGACCCGCGCATCGCGGGCGACCAGGCTGCGCTCCGACGACGGGGCGCCGGCAGCCGGGGTACCCTTACCAGAAGACGTAGGCATCATAGCCAAGGACGTAGAGGCCCAGGAGGAGATTGGTGACGGCGTGCGCCAGCACCGCCGCCCACACATCACGTGTCCGCAGGAACAGCCAGGTGTACAGACAGCCGGCCAGGAGCCCGGCGACGACCTCGCGATGCTCCAGACCGAAGAGCAGGGCGCAGACCCAGAACGCCTCGCTGTCGAAATGCCCGAGGCCGACCGACAGGAAGCCGTCCTGCTGCCAGCGCCGGTAGAGGAAGCCCCGCCAGAAGAACTCCTCGGCGGCGGCGATGATCAGGGCCGAGCCGAAGAGCCGCGCCAGCGCCAGCGGCCAGCCGCAGATCGATGGGTCGTGCAGGCCCGTCGACGGCAATGACGGCACCCGGCCCCACGGCAGCACGCCGAAGCGCAGGTAGGCCTCCTGCCACCACGGCCTCGGCAGACTGCCGGCGCCTACAAAGGGAAGCACCCACAGGCCGAGAACCACGAGACCGACACCCACCGCCGGGAGGAGGTGCCCCCAGTCGAAACGGGGGTACCACCGCCAGGGCCGACAGACCACCAGGGCGATGGCCACCGCGCCGCTGCGCACGGCGTAGCCCCAGGGCGCCTCCGGGAAGGCGGCGTCCAGGACGAGCATCAGCACTACCCAGAGCAGGAAGGGCGCCACATGCGCCACCACCGCCGGCGATGACCAGGTCGCGTCGGCGGGGTCGGGTACAGCCGCGGGGAGGATGTCAGGGCCTGCCGTCGTTGGCGGTGTCATGGCCTTCCTCCGTGACGCGTGGGGCGGACTCCGCCGGGGGCGTGGCGGCACTCTCGGTCGGCGTCACCGTGACCGGCCGGCCGCCCAGGCCGGTGCGACGCTGTATCTCGGCCAGCACGGCATCCCCGCCGCGGTAGACCCAGTCGTCGATGCGCGTGGAGAGGGCGCGGCAGCCCTTGCGGAAGGTGACGGTGGCGATGCTCTTGCGCTGCCAGCGCGAGAGGTCAATCTCGGTGATGGCGGCGTACGGGACCATGAGGCCCTCGATGGTGCGGAAGCCGTCGTCATCGGCGCGCAGAGTCCGCCGGCTGGCCAGGATAAGGCGCAGGACGACCAGGTCAGCCAGGGCCAGGCAGATGGCCAGCATGACGTACTGCGCGCCGATATCCCAGCGCGACTTGAGGATGACCCGCCCGTCGGGGAGGCGGTCGTCTTCCTCGAAGGCGGCCTTCCAGCCTTTGGAGCGTGCCAGGTCGCCCCAGGCGTCGGCCTGCTCCTGGGCCAGGAGGCGGTTGTACGCACTGGCCCGCTCGTTGAAGCGCGGATAGGCGACGACGGCGTCGTAGAGGCACCACCCCGCGAAGCCGGTGAAGGCAAGGGCGACCAGGCCCATGCGTCGTGCCCACATCGGGCTCATGCGTGCCTCAGCCATCGTTGGCATCCTCCTCGCAACCTACGCTGCTTCGGACCACCGCTCCCTCGGGCGGCGCGCCGCCCGTCGACCGGCCATCGC
>JAGVUW010000064.1 GCA_019136035.1 Verrucomicrobiota bacterium
TCGTGGTCGTGGCTCTACGCCGGCTGCCTGGCCGTGCCGGTCCTGGCCAGTGCCCTCGGCAAGTACACCAGCGCGCCCTTCCCGCGCGTCTATCTGCTCTACCTGGTGCCCTTCACCTTCGCGGCCTTCCGCGCCCTGCGCTCTGCCGGCGCCTGCCCGCGCCGCCGCTTCCTTGCCTGGGTCGGCCTGACGGTGCTGATCGGCTTCGCCTGGGAACGCGCCGCCAGTTGGCGCTGCGAGCAGGCGGTGCGGCGCGGCGAGCACCCGCAGGACCTCCTGCAGCAGTACTACCGCGGCCGCACCGACCTGCGCGGGCTCGCCGCCATGGTCTCCCGCGAAGACCAGCGCCCGCCGCGGCCGATGGTCCTGACCGACGCCTACGACTTCCCGACTTTCCGTTACTATTGGGCGAACTTCGGCATGCCCGCCGAGGCGGTCTTCGCTGAGAACCGCCTCCCGGAAGGCCTCTGGCCGCGCCTGCGCGGCCTGCCTGGCGTCAGCCTGCACGCCGTCGCCGGGAGCGAGATGGAGGCGGCGCGGATCTTCGCTGCCGCCGGCGCCCCCGGCGCCTTCGCGCCCGGACCCGCCGTCGGCCTGCGACGGCTCTATACCCTCCTGCCGTCCGGTCAGCCCTAGCCTGGATCATTCGCGAAGCGCGGGTGCTTCGCTCACAATCCACTTGCGCCGCACAACACTGCGGCGCAAGTTTCGACGCGCGTCGCGATGCGCCGCTTGCTCAAGGCTAGCCCTGAGCAAGAGGCCGCAAGTGCCTCGCGTCGAAGCCCGAAGGGTGGCCTGTTCGCGGGCCGCCACACGGCGCGTGAATAGGTCAGGCTAGCCGGGCGGCAGGGCGAGCGCCACTCGGCCCGTGGCGCCTGCGGCTGTGGCCCTCTTCTGCAGTCGCTATAGCCGGCGCTGGCGAGAGCCGCTACAGTAGGGATAACGCAGTCGGGCATAGAGGAGTCCGGGCGATGTCTCTCTGCAGCTCTGTCGGTCGGCTCATGGCGGCGTGGTGGCGCCCGTGTCGGTGGCTGCTTTTGGCGTCAGTGTCCCTGGTGCCATGCGCCGGCGTGTTGGCAGCCGACGCCGGTGCGGCCTCGGTACCGGGCGCCGCCGCGCCGGCGGAGTTCGTTTTTGCGGTGGTCGCCGATCCGCACCTTGACGAGACCCTCTGGCCTGGCCTGCCCTCCGGCCAGGAGCGCTGGGAACTCCTCATCGAGGCCATCCTGCGGCGACCCTCGCGGCCGGAGTTCCTCCTCGTCCTCGGCGACATCATGCCGCCCCTCGATCCCGTCACCCAGCAGCCCGACCTCACCGCACTGACCCGCGCCGCGGCGCGGCTGCCCCTGTACCCGGTCGCCGGAAACCGCGACTCGCCGGCGGCGCGAGCCGCCCTCCGAAGGGCCTTCCCGGAGCTCTTCGGTGAGCGCGATTTCTACGCCTTCACCCGCCACCGCTGCCGGTTCGTCATGCTCTGCAATGCTGCCGTCGGCGATCACTACGGCCACCTCGCCTCGCAGTCGATCCGCGGGCAGCCGCAGTGGCCCTGGCTGGAGACTGAACTCCGCCGTGCTCCAGAGGTCGACCGCGTCGTCGTCTGCGGCCACGTACCGCCGCACCCGACCGGCGCCGACGCCGTGATGTACCTCGCCCTCGGCGACCAGCGTCTCCTGGCCGAGCTGGTCAGCCGCCATGCGCCCGCCGCCCTGTTCTTCGGCCACACCCACGCTCGCCAGGAGTTCCGCCTGGGGCCGTCCAAAGTCTACGTCGCGCCCTCGTCACACTGGAACCTCCAAGGCCAGCCGCCCGGCTTCCTCGAGGTCCGCGTCGCGGCGGCGGGCATGACCGTCGACCTGGTGACGCTCGAGGACTCGTCCCCGGCGGCGGGAAAGCCCTGACGGGTCCTCTGCCGCTGGCCGTCACCCGTCAGCTCCGGGTGCCCCGACATGAGGGAGACTTGCGGCTCCGCGGTCAATCGCCCGTTGCTGTCTACGGCGGCCTGGCGCCTGCTGCCTGACCGGCCCTGTGCGGGCGGTTTGCCCACGGGGAAAGCCGCGTCACAGTACCCCGTCGTGCAGTGCTGTCGGCCGGGCGCGGCCGGTGCCGTGGACGGTGTTGCCCGGCCGGTCTGCGTCCGGGGCCTGTCGGTGCTGTCGGCGGCCAGTCCGAATGCCGGCGTGCCCGACGTCACGGAGGAGTGTTCACACGATGCGTGCTTCGACCATCCTGCTCGCCCTGGTGCCGGCGGTCGCTCTGGCCGCCGAGGCCGCCTCCGATGCGGTGCCGGACTTCGCTGCCTGGCCGCCGCCATCACGGCGCACGGCGCTGGTGGTAGAGGGCCGCGCGCCGGTGATCCTGGCGCCGGCGCATGACGCCGGCCAGGCCGCGGCCAAGGCCCTCCAGGAGGCCCTGACGCGGCGCCTCGGCACGGCTCCGGCCGTGGTCACGACGCTCGAGCAGGCCGAGCCCGGCCGGCAGACCTGCATCGCCCTCGGCAACATGCTCGACAACCCCCTGCTGACGCGCCTGTACTTCAGCAGCTACACCTACGAGGATGCCCAGTACCCCGGCGGCGATGGCTTCACCCTCCACACTGTCTACGACCCCTACCACTGGGGCGGCGGGAAGGATGTCATCGTCCTTGGCGCCAGCCAGCCGCAGGCGCTGTCGCCGGCGGTGGCGCGCCTCCTCGAGGCGCTCGAGGGCGAGGGGGCGGCGACGGCGCTGCCCTGGACTCTCGTCGTCGAGCCGTCGCGGGCCTTGGCGCCGGCGGCGCGGGAGGCCCTCCTGGCCAAGCCGGTCGATCCGTCCTTCACCGCCTTCCGGGTCAACGCCGAGGCGTACCTCAGGACCGGCGACGAGGGGTACGCGCGGCTGGCCCTGGCGGCCCTGGATATCATGGCGGACGTCTACGAGCGCCAGCCCGACCGCAAGGCCCCCTGGCCCGAGGAGACGACCTCGGGAGCCATCGCGGCCCTCTGGGATGCCTTCGATGAGTGCCCCCTGATCAGCGCCGAGAAGCGCGCCGCCTACCTTAAGGCCTTCTTCCTGTGGAGCCGCGACCTGACCCACCGATCCTACGAGTACCGCCTCATCGACGAGGCCTTCACCGTCACCTGGAACCACAC
>JAGVUW010000381.1 GCA_019136035.1 Verrucomicrobiota bacterium
GCGCCTGCAGCGCCGCCATGCGCCGGGCGACTTCGGCGTAGACCAGATGCCGGGCGCGCAGGGCGCCCTCGGCGCCGCCGCGCTCGAGGAGGTCGACCACCTGGCGCAGGCGGCTGAGGAGGTCAGCGCCCCAGGTGTCGCCGGCGTCCGCGGCGGCACAGCGTCCGCGGAAGTGGTCGATGATGGTCCGGCGGCGTGGTTCCGGCCGTGCCGGCCAGGCCGGGCGCGGGGCGCGCCGCGGGCGCGTCTCGGCCGGCGGCAGGGAGGTGAAGACCTCGCCGGCCAGGATGTCGAAGCCGGCCGCGCCAAGCAGCCCGGTGATCAGGGAGAAGAGGGCCGGGTAGTCGAAGGCGATGACGGTGCAGGCGACGGCGCCATCGGCCTCGACCTGCACGCCCAGAGACACCGGCACGGCGGCGGTCAGCGCCGTCAGGGCGGCGCGGTGGGCCCGGGCCTGCTCGGCCGTGAAGATCTCCGGGTAGCGCGCCTCCCACTGGCGGAGGTACGCCTCCGCCTCGGGGACGGTCAGCCTCGCGTCGACTGCCGCCAGATCTGCTGCCGTGAAGGCCATGACGGGACTTCCCCCGCCGGCGACCGCACGCGCCGTGCGCCGCCCGCGCCGCACACTATAGCGCCGCGGCGGCGCGCCCGGCCGCCTCAGCGCCCGCCGAGAGCCGGCAGGATCTCCTCGGCCTCGCGGCGGTTCAGCTCGAAGAGCACAAAGCCGCCCGTGCCGGCGGCGCGCGTGGCCGCGATCTGGCGGGTCACGCCGAGGGCATCCAGGCGCGCCGTCGAGACGCCAATCCCGGGGTACAGCCCGGCCCGGCTCCCCCGCAGCCACGCCGCCTGGCGGGCAATGTCGCTGCGCTGCGCCTCGGCGTCGGCGTGGTAGTTCATCGGACAGACGAAATCGACATAGCCGCGCTTGGCCCAGAGGACCCAGTCCTGCGCCACCGTCTCGCGCGCCGACGACCAGTTGCTGAAGACCGCCGCCGAGACGCGGGCGCTGGGGCGGACCTGCCGGACCGCCTCGGCGACCTGCCGGACGGTCTCGGTGACGACGAGTCGGCGGTACTCGGCCCAGGGCTGCGCCAGGGCCGGGTCGCGGCGCACCACGTCCGGCCAGCCGCTGAGGCGTCGGCCGAGGGTCGCCTCGAAGCCCTTCCGGCAGGCCTCACAGGTGCACCCGGCGCTGCTCGGGAAGCGTATGAAGTCGAGGTGCACGCCGGCGAGTCCCGGGTAGCGTGTGACCATCTCGGCGGCGGCGCGGGCCTCGAGGCGGCGGTTTTCCGGGTGCGAGGGGCAGAGCCAGTCGCGGTCGACGCCGCCTGGGCTGCGCTGCAGGCGGCCCTCGCGGCGCCAGCGCGCGAGCTGCTCGGGCGGCGGCTTGTCGCCGAGGTTGAAGCAGAGCTTCCAGGCGTGCACCGCGATGCCGCGGCGGGTGCACGCCGCCAGGGCGGCCTGCAGTTGGTCGCCCTGCTGACGGAGGGTCGGGCTCGGCGCCAGGACGGCGCTCGCGTAGTCGGCCTTGCCGCCATCGGCGACATTGACGAAGAGGGTGTTCAGCCCCCCCGCGGCCATCTGGCGGGCGGTCTGCTCCCAGCTCTGGCCGGCGATGCCGTAGCCGCGGTGGCACCAGGCCCCGCGCAGCTCGCGGCTCGGCGCCGGCTGCTGCGCCGTCAGGAGGCCGCGCGCGAGCTGGTCGCGGCAGCGGTCGAGGGCGGCGACGCACTCGGGATAGCGTCCGGATTGGATCATCGACTGCGCCGTGCGGTACAGGTCGCGGGCCTGTTGCAGCGCGGCCTGGCTGTCGGCCGGGCCGGCGCGACGCGCCAGGAGCGGCTCGATGATGCTCTCGAAGGAGCCCTCGGCAATCCCGGCGGTGACATTGGCCATCTGATGCGACGCGGCGCGCTGCCAGACCTCGGGGAGGAAGTGCCCGGCGATGGCCAGCAGGGCCTGGCGGCCGTGGGTGCTGTCGCGGGCCAGGTAGACATGGCCGAACCAGGCGCCGCGGCTGCCGAGGACGGCGGCGGTGTGGGCGGTCCGGCTGCCGGCGCCGCTGGTCCACCATCCCAGGGCCCGCATGCCTTGGCCGGTCGGCACCAGGTCGAGGGCATTGCCGGAGTCCTGGCGCAGGCTCGACGGCAGGCCGCGCACCCGCCCGGCGTCGAACTGCATGCCGGCCAGACCGCCGGGGATGTCGGCGCCGCGGATGTAGGCGCCCGTCCGCAGCCCGAGCGCCTCGCCGAGCGCCGGCGGCAGGGTGTAGAAGCCGACCACACGGCCGCCGGCGGCGGCGTGCTCGACGAGCTGGCGGGTCAGGCTTGCCGAGGGATTCGGGTGGTACGGCAGCAGCACCAGGCGGTAGCCCGCGAAGCCAGTCACCGCGACATCGCTGTCCTCGATGCAGGCGGGGAGCACCCCGGCCGAGGCCAGGGCATTCATCACATTCTTGGCATAGGACTGCGCCGCGCCGCGCTCGGCCGCGGCGACCGTGGCGCTGCCGCGCAGGATGGCCACCCCGACATTCGGCCTGAGCCGGTCGAGGTCGGCGAGGTACAGCGTCGTGTCACGCGTACCGCCGCGCCAGGCCGCGATGCGGACGCGGTCGACCTGGCCCCAGCCCCGCGGGGTGCCCTCGGGGGAGGTGTCGGTCTTGAGGACCTGGACAGTCTGCCAACGCCCGGGTGTGCCCAGCGAGACCTTGGCGGCGTGCCAGACCCCGCCGGCGCGGAGGTAGACGCTGAACTGGCTTACCGGCGCGACGTCGGTGCACAGCCAGCGCAGGCTGATGCCGGGAGCGGTCCGCAGGTCCCAGGCGACCGGGAGGTCCCAGGAGCAGCGGTCGGAGCCCGAACTCGCGAAGCCGCACGGGAGCTGCAGGGCACGCTCGCCCTGGACCTGGACGAGGCGCGCCGGGCGTGCCCCGCCGCCGGGGCTCACCGCGGCGGCACTCGGCAGGCCGGCGGCCGTGGCCGCCATGGCACTCAGCACGAGGGCCACGGCCGCCGGCAGCCAGCCCGCGCGGCGGTCGCGACAGCGCCTCGCGGCGCCGGAGGACACTGCCGATTCCATCAGCCCCATGCCTGCATCCTGTGACGTGATCCTGAGC
>JAGVUW010000721.1 GCA_019136035.1 Verrucomicrobiota bacterium
TGGCCGCAGGTTAGAGTGGCGGTTGTTCAGTGTGAGGATCATCGATGGCGTTTAGGGCATGCTACGCAGTGGTTGTACCGGTCCCGGCGATGGTTGCCGGGGCTCGGGCCGCGTTCACGCACGCCGCGTGACATCCGCAGCGCCTCTCGAACGCCTCGATTCAAGCGCCATCGCCGGGCCGTCTCCCCCGCGATGGCGCTTCTGTTTTCCCGCATTCCACGCCTATGAAAGGACCCCCCATGAAGGGTGCCAGCATTATCGCCAAGAGCCTCGAGGAACTGGGTGTCCGCTGTGTGTTCGGCTACACCGGCGCGGCGATCCTGCCGGTGATGGACGAACTGGGCTCCAGCCCGATCCGCATCGTGGTGAACGCCAACGAGCAGTGCGCGGCCTTCAGCGCCGCCGGCTACTCGCGGTCGAGCGACGAGGTCGGCGTCGCCATCGTGACCTCCGGGCCGGCCATCACCAACGCCCTGACGGCGGTGGCCGACTCCTATGCCGACGGCGTGCCGATGGTCGTGATTGCCGGGCAGGTCCCCGAACACAAGATCGGCACGGATTCCTTCCAGCATATCGACGTCGCCTCGGTCTTCGGCCCCACGGCCAAGCACGTGGTCTCCGTCAGTAGCATCGGCAACATCGAGGCGGTGATCAAGGATGCGTGGTTCCTGGCGCGTTCCGGCAAGCCGGGCCCGGTGGTCATCGATCTGCCGATCAACCTGCAGCAGACCTCGACTCAGTATGAGGGCGGCAACCTCGAGCGCTTTGCCGGTGTGTACGAGGATGAGTGTCACCTCTCCGAGGCGCAGTGCGCGCGGTTCTTCGAGCTGCTGGCGGCGGCACGGCGGCCGCTGCTCTATCTGGGCGGAGGCCTGAACTCGGTCCGCGGCAGCGCCGCCATACGGCGCTTCAACGAGCGCTTCGGCATCCCTTCCGTGAACACCCTGATGGCCAAGGGCGTGGTCGACGAAAACGACCCGGCTGCCCTCGGGCTCCTGGGCATGTTCGGCACGCCCTATGCCAACAAGATCATCCAGGACAATGACTTCTTCTTCGCCATCGGGGTGCGCTGGGACGACCGCGTCGCCGAGAAGGTCGGCTTCGCGATCCAGGCGCGCATTGCCTACATCGATGTCAATCCGCGCAAGATGCACCAGATCCGCGAGGAACGCCGCCCCGACTTCACCTTCCTCGGCGATGCCGCCCGGGCTCTCGATGACCTCACCGCGTATGCTGAACGCCATGGCATCGCCATCGCCATCGACGACTGGATCCGCCACGCCGTCGCGCTGAAGCGCGCCTGGCCGCTGGACTACCGTCGCGACGGCGAGGCTCTGCAGCAGGCCGAGGTCCTCGACCGGCTCAACGACCGCCTGACCGACGACATGATCATCACCACCGGCGTCGGCAACCACCAGCTCCTGGCGGCGCAGTACCTGCGCATGCGCCAGCCGAAGCGCTTCCTGACGTCGGGGAGTTTCGGCACGATGGGCTTCGGCATGCCCGTCGCCGTCGGCGCCTGCCATGCCAACCCGGACGCGCGCGTCGTCGTGATCGACGGCGACGGCAGTTTCCGTATGAACATGGGCGAGCTGCACACCATCGGGACGCTCGATCTGCCGGTCAAGGTCCTGCTGCTGAACAACCACGGCGACGGCATGGTCCGCAACCTCGAGAACGCGGCCTACGGCGGACGGCACTCGGCCACCGAGAGGCCGCGTGACGTCGACTTCGCCGCCATGGCCAGGCTCTGCCACTTCGGCTTCGCCGAACGCGTCACCCGGCGCCAGCACCTCGAGGGCGCCATGGACGCCTGGCTGGCCGCCGAAGGCCCGGCCATGCTCGAGGTCGTCACCGACGTCGACGAGGCGATCTACCCGGTGGTGCGCCCCGGGGCCTCCTACGCCGAGATGGACCTGGGGCCGTACATCCGCGAACGCCGCTGAGGACGAAGCCCGGCGCGCTCACTCTGGCACGGCTGTCTGAAAGTCCGGTTCTGGCACCCCTCTCAGGGTGCATGGCGTGCAATCCGCGTTTCCGGGGGTCGGGCTGCGCGCGACCCCCGGCTACGATCTGGCACCCCTCTCAGGGTGCATGGCGTGCAATCCGCGTTTCCGGGGGTCGGGCTGCGCGCGACCCCCGGCTACGATCTGGCACCCCTCCAGGGTGACCGAGTGACCGCCGCCGCGATCTTCAAACAGCCCTGGATCTCAGCGGCGGCGGGTTTCGCATCCGGCGAAAGATGGCCTACATTGGCGGCTCCTGTCGGTTTCCGGTCATGGCGTCAGCGACGGCGGCAGCCTGAACACCCTGTTTCACGGCGGTGCGACCGCCGTCGTGGTGTTCTGGGGTGATGGCGATGGTTGAGGATGGCGATGGCACGTGGCGGCGCAATCTGGCCGTCATGTGGGTGACGCAGTTTCTGTCGCTGATGGGCTTTTCGATGTCGATGCCCTTCACGCCCTTCTTCCTGCGGGAGCTGGGCGTGGCGGATGAGGGTCATGTCAAGGCCTATGCGGCGCTGGCGGCGGCGCTGGCGAACCTCGCGCTGGCGGTGATGGCGCCGCTGTGGGGTCTTCTGGCGGACCGCTTCGGCCGCAAGGCGATGGTCCTGCGGGCGAACTTCGGGGCCGCCATCATCGTCGGCCTGATGGGCGTGGCGCCGAGCCTCTCGGTCTTCCTGCTGCTGCGGTTTCTGCAGGGGATGTTCACCGGGACGATGTCGGCCTCGATGACGCTGGTGGTGAGCTGTACGCCGGTGCGTCGTCAGGGCTTGGCTCTGGGGATCCTCAGCTCATCGGTGTTCTCCGGCGACATGGCCGGCCTCTTCCTCGGCGGGCTGCTCTCGAGCGCCTTTGGCTTCCGCCAGACCTTCTTTCTGTCGGGGCTGACGCTGGGTTTCTCCGGGCTGCTGGTGCTGTGGCTGGCGCGGGAGCGCTTCGTGCGCCGTCGAGTCGATGCCGCGGCCGCGGCGCGGCGCCCGAGCTGGCGGCTGCGCCTGGCGGTGCTGCTGCCGGCGGCGCCGCTGTTCGGGCTGTTCATCCTGTCGACCACGGCGCGCTATCTGGACAACTCGCAGTACCCGCTCTTTGTCGAAATGCTCAACGGCGGC
>JAGVUW010000121.1 GCA_019136035.1 Verrucomicrobiota bacterium
CCTCGACTACCGCGGCAACCTCATGGCGCGCCTCGAGACCGACGAGTTCCTGCGCGCCCCCGGCGTCGACGACGCCCTGCAGCGCCTGGCCTTCTCGAGCTGGACCGTCGAGGCTCGCTTCCGCTTCCGTACCGGCGACGACCCGGCCCAGCGCGGCCAGATCGACCTCGATGACCACGCCGTCGGCGAGGAACTCTTCCTCGTCCGCCGCGCCTTCGAGGTGACCACGCCCGGCGCCGCTGCCGATGTCAACTACGCCATCGGCCTCAAGGTCGGCCAGAACGCCGGCGGGAAGTACCTCTACCCGTTCACCGCCTGGACCAACACCGCCGACGCCGGCACCACACCCCTGGCCAACCTCCGCACCGCCGAGGTCGCCAACCTCGAGCTCCTCGAGAACCAGTGGTACCACCTCGTCGGACGCTACGACTCGGCCAGCCACGTCCTCAGCCTCTTCCTCGACGGCGTCCTCGTCGCCGAGCAGGTCGGCGTGCCCGGGTACTGCCCGACCGTCCTGCCGAGCCGCACCGCCTTCGTCCGCTTCGGCGAGAACTACGCCGGCGACCTCGACGAAGTCCGCGTCTGGGGCGTCGACCCGCGCAGCCTGCAGTACGTCGACCCGACCTCGGGCCTGACCTACTACCTCAACGGCGCCACCCGCAGCAACGCCGAGATCACCGCCTTCAGCAGCCGTACGGCTATGCCGGTCATCGGCGCCTACGACGGCGGCCTCGCCGACAGCTTCGACCTCGTCAACACCGACACCAGCGCCTACATCGTCGACCGCCACGTCAGCCAGATGCCCTGGACGACGCCGTCCGGCACCGTCGGCCGCCTGGCCAGCGGCGTCTTCTACGACGACGCCAACGCCAACCACGCCTGGGACGAGGGCGAGGCCGTCTGGGCCGACCAGCCCGGCGACGGCGTCCTCCTCATCGGCACGGCGGGCGCCTACGACGCCGGCATCGACGTGCTCATCCACGGCACCGCCCCGGCCGCCGCCACCACGGCGCGGAGCCTGGCCCTGTACTACCACGACGCCAACGCCGACCGCGCTTACCAGCCGGCCGCTGAGGACGCCTGGGTCGACTACGCCAACGCCGCGAGCTGGTATGACGCGCAGCCCGCGCCGTGGGCCAAGGCCATGGGCCTCGCCCTCTACCTCAAGTTCGACGACGCCGGCGAGCACATCGAGGACTTCGCCTGGCACGCCGACTGGCGCGCCGGCTGGGCCCACGCGGTCCTGCCCGGCAGCGCCAACGGCGCCCCGCTGCCGACCATGGACGACGTCGTCATGGATGGCAACGACGCCCCCGGCATGCCGCGGATCCGCATCGACCCGGCCACCACTACCCATGAGGTGGCCCGCGATGCCGTCCTGCGCGTCGTCGTGACTCTGCCCTCGACCGACCCCGACGGCCTCACCGTCCAGTACCTCTACTACTGGTTCCGCGGCGTCGTCGCGCCGACCAGCCCCAACGCCGCCGTCGGCTTCATCGATGCCAACGGCAATGGCGCCTGGGATGAGGGCGAGGACCTCTTCGAGGATGCCGATGCCGATGGCCTGTACGACCTCGGCGAGACCATCCTGGTCGCCGACAACGCCGCCCTCGGCACCTCGGTCACCCTCGACCTGGCACACCTCGGCGCCGCCGCCGGCGAGGTCTACTACGTCGTCGTCGTGCCGGTGGACGACCTCGGCAAGCAGGGGCCCTTCGCCCTCGACTACGCCGTTACCACCGTCCGCACTGCCCCGCAGCGGCCGATCTTCATGTCGCTGAGCCCTGATGAGCCCGAGGTCGGCGATGCCCTCACCCTCAACCTGCGCAACCCGAATGCCGCCAGCATCACCTTCCTGGTGGACTGGTACCGCAATGGCGAGTTCTTCATGTCCTCGCCGGCGGCCCAGGTGGCGCCCGGCTCGGCGACCCAGGTCCGCCTCAGCGGCAATCTCACCCGCCGCGGTGACCTGTGGGGCTTCATGGCCTACGCCCGCGACCTGGCCGGCGGCCTCAGCCGGCCCACCTACGGCAGCGGCAATGACCCGCAGGTCCGCGTCACCCGCGTCATCGGCGGCGCCGCCAATGTCGTCGTCGCGAATGACCCGCCGACGACCCCGACCCGGGTGAGCGTGACGCCGGAGACCGCCTTCACGCAGGATATGCTCCTGTGCACGGCGTCGGGCTCCAGCGACCCGGATGGCGATGTCTTCGCCTACTTCTACCAGTGGTTCCGCTTCGACGCCACGGCCGGCGGCTACCTCGCCGTCGACGGCCTCACCGCGCCCGTCCTCGACGAGGCCGAGACCGAGCCCGGCGACCGCTGGTTCTGCCAGGTCACTGCCATCGACGTCTTCGGCAACGCCAGCACCAGCGTCAGCTCCAACCCGGTGGTGATCGCTGAGACCCTCACCGGCGTCTATGCCTACGAGCCCAACGACACCGCCAACCAGGCCCGGCGCATCCTGCCCAAGGATAACCCGCTGAGCCTGGCCGATACCGCTATCCAGGACCACTCCTTCGCGGCTCAGGATGACCGCGACTGGTTCTGGTTCGTCGTCGAAGACGGCCCCGGCTACGAGCAGGTCCAGGTCACCTTCGAGACCAATGGCGGCGCCGAGATGTGGACCCCGCAGCACAACTCCGCCATGGATGCGGCGGATACGGTCCTGGCTCTCTACAGCGCCAGCCCGAACGGCGGCACGCCGCGCTTCATCCGCCAGATCGATGACATCGGCGTGGCACGCCAGCCGGGCAGCTCGAGCTACGCCCGCATCGTGGCCACCCTCGACCCGGGCATCTACTACGTCCAGGTCTGGACCAACCAGATCCTCATCGATACCAACCGCGAGTACTCCGTCCACCTCTGGTTCGAGACCCCGGCCGGCGCCAGCGGGCCGTCCGCACCCGCGAACGTCGTCCTGACTCCGGCCGCGCCCGAGGTTACCTCGGACCTGGTCTGCGAGGCCGGCGGCGCCATCTCGCCCCTCGGCGCCGATGCGGTCTCCTACCGCTACGTCTGGTACCGCAATGGCCTCATGGTGCCCTTCGGCAGCGGCGCCCAGCCGTACGAGGGCTACAACTACATCCTCGCCAATGCCAAGCCCGACACC
>JAGVUW010000557.1 GCA_019136035.1 Verrucomicrobiota bacterium
GACCCGGAGTACAAACGCAACCACGCCTCGCTGGTCAATGTCCTGCCCCTGGAGGAGTACGTCGAGACCTACATCCTCGAGCAGTCGATCGCCTTCATGACCCGGCCGCACGCGGGGCCGTTCTTCCTGTGGTGCGGCTTCTGCGGCCCGCATGGCCCGCACGACCCGCCTGCCTCCCACGCCGGGCTCTACCCGCCCGAGGCGGTCGCCTTGCCCGCGACCTGGGACCTGCCCCTGACCGACCGGCCGCCGCACCTGCGCCGGCCCCTGCAGCCCCTCACCCCCGAGCGCGAGCAGGCCCTGCGCATCTACCGGTCCTACTACTACTGCCTGTGCACCCTGATCGACGACTACGTCGGCCGGCTCGTGGCCGCGATGGCCCAGGCCGGGCTGCTCGACAATACCCTGATCCTCTACACCTCGGACCACGGCGAGATGCTCGGCGACTTCCGGCTCTACGGCAAGGGCAACTTCTACGAGCCGGTGATGCGGGTGCCACTCCTGGCGCGGCCGCCCGGCGGCGGCGGGGGCGCGGTCTGCGACGACCTCATGGAGGTCATGGACATCGCGCCGACGATCCTCGACTACGCCGGGGTCCCCATCCCGCGCGAGATGCAGGCGAGCAGCTTCCGCCCCATCCTCGAGGGCGGCCGCGGCGGCCACGAGGCCGTCCTCTCGGAGTTCACCAGCAACGACCGGCGCAGCAACGGCAAGTGCCTGGTCACCGAACGCTTCAAACTGGCGCTCTGGGATACCCCCGAGGGCGGCGAACTCTACGACCTGCACAACGACCCGTGCGAGTGCCGCAATCTCTACAACGACCCGGCCTGGCGCAGCGAACGCGACGCGCTCCTGGAGCGCCTCCTGAACCACGTCATGCGCACCGAAACCGGCTACAACGGCTGGCGCACCGCGCCCTACTGACGGACCGTCCTCCACGGGGCCTTAACCGGGCTCTTCCGGCAACTGCGTCCTTCCGGTGAAGACGGGGGAGGGCTGCCATTTCGCCTGTCTTGGACTCCCCCGGGCTGATCTCGACGAGCGCGTAGGTCGGGCGGCTCCACTATCCCAAGGGGATTGAGTCCTCCAGCCCAGGGTTGCGGCGAGGCCGCTACCCTGGGTCCCGATCCCGTTCCCCCCCTCCAACCCCAAGGGGGTTGCGTCATCGTGCCGATGCACCGGCACCCGGCGCCTCGACCGACGCAACCCTCGTTGGGGTTGGGGGCCATGGCCATGGGCTCTCCCAGGGTAGCGGAGGTACCGCAACCCTGGGCTCTGGGACGCAGCCCCCTTGGGGCATGGGGAAGTAGAAGGAGTACCGGGGTCAAACCTGTCGCCCCAAGCTCATTTGAGGGGCGTCGGGGCTTCGGCAGGCCGGTCTCGGCATGGCGTGGACGCGCCGACCGGCGCCTGAAGCCGCCGCCTGACGCCAGCGCGGCGACGATGGCGTCAAGCTCAGGAAGACAGGTTCGCTGCCTTCCCCACAGTGACATCAGGACGAGTCGAGCTGACCCCGGAGGCGAAGCTCGGCGATTGGCTCGCCCGCTGGGACTGTGGGGGTTGCGGAGGGGGGCCTGACTCTCTGCCCCCCAGGCTCCTCAGGGACGTCTGAACAGCGCCCCCACATCCTCCATGCTGCAGAGCCACTGGTGCGCCATGAGATCGGCGACGTCGCCCGTGTCGCGGATGGAGCCGAGGGCCGCGGTCATGGCCTGCAGCGCGGCGAGTACTGCCACCACGGGCAGGCTCACCCGTGCGACCCCGGCCGCCCTCAGGGCGGCGAGGGAGAGTGTCTGCAGGTTGTACGGCATCCCGGCGGCGATGGAGAGCGGCCCGTGGAGCTCCCGCATCAGGAATGCGACCTCGTCCATGCTGGCCACTCCCACGACGAACGCCAGGTCGGCGCCGGCCGCGAGGTACGCGTTGGCGCGCTCGGCCGCCTCCCGCAGGCCCGCCTGGCGGTCTGCGGTCACCATCAGCGCATCGGTGCGGCCATTGATGACCAGGTCGGGATTCCCTGCCGCACCGGCGGCAGCGCGTGCGGCCCTGATCTTTGCGATCATATCCTCTCGGGCGATGACCCGCTTCGGCCCGGGTTTCCCCAGCACCTGGTCCTCCAGGTTCACACCGGCCACTCCCGCCGCGATGTAGGCGCGGATCGTGGAAGCCACCGCCGCGGCGTCGCCGAAACCATCCTCGCCGTCGGCCATGACCGGAATCTCGACCGCCGCGGCGATGGCTCGGCTCGCGGCGATGTTCGCCTCCAGGCCGAAGTCGGCTTCCGTGGGCCGCATGGCCGACAGCGCCATGCTGAACCCCGAGCACTGCACCGCCGCGAAGCCCAGTTTCTCGATGATGCGGGCGCTGAGGGGGTCGAACGCGTCCGGCATGACCAGCGTCTCCGCGGCCAGGATGAGTTCCCGCAGGCGACGGCTCTTGGCTGATGCGTCCATGCGTTGGGTCTCCTTGCTCTGCCGGGACGGCCCGTCCTCCACTGCCTCTCGGCGGGGCCGCCTGCCGCGTCTCGGCCGGTACCACACCCGCTGGTCGACTATATCCCCCGATCTTGAAGAAAGCGTTGGCCGTGTAGGGTCACCCGGCACTGACGAGATCGACGGCGGAGCCGTAAGTCTCCCGTAAAGCGGAGCTTCCGTCACTGGCGGTTAGCGGCCAGTGGAGGAGGATCCGCCTGGGGTGTTGGCGACGAGGTCCGGCGCTGCCAGGCGGCGATGGCCTCGAGCAGTGCCGGGGCGGTGTCGCGCAGGCGCGTCGGGCCGACGCCGTGGATGGCTTCGGCCTCGGCCAGGTCGCGGGGCCGGTGGCGGGCGAACTCGTGCAGGAGGGCATCGCTGGCGACGACGTAGGCCGGCACGCCGCGTTCGGCGGCGAGGCGCTGGCGCGTCTTGCGCAGGCTCTGGAAGAGCCCCTCCTCGGCCGCGTCGCCCGTGTCGGCCGCGTCGGCGGCCGTGTCGTCGGCGGTGGCTCCACGGTCGCGAGCGGCCGCGGCGGGAGCGCGGGCGGTCCGGCGGCGCGGGCGCGGCGCCGGCCCCAGGTCGAGGGCCACCGTCGCCTGGCCGCGGGCGAGT
>JAGVUW010000256.1 GCA_019136035.1 Verrucomicrobiota bacterium
CATGGCCGGGCGGACCTCGGCGTACTCCTCGGTGGTGACATAGCCGGCCGCCGTGATGTAGCGGTCGACCTTGATGGCGATGCCGCCGTAGATCAGCCCCCCGAGCACCAGCAGCACCGCCAGAATCCAGTACAGCCGCCGGCGCCGCGCCGCCCGCGGCGGCACCGGCTTCTCTTCACCCATCGTCGTACGGTAGTCTCCCATGGACCTCATCTCCTGCCCCGGCCGCCGCCGCCGTCACCCCCGCCACGCCGCCGGACCGGCCCGGCCGCCGGAACAGTTACTTGCTCTTCTTACGCATGCTCAGGAAGTCTTTGGCCAGCATCCGAATGCCCTCGGCCTCGCTGCTGTAGCGCTTCACACACAGGTTGCAGTCGCTGCAGTCGCGCTCGTAGCAGTTCCGGTGCACCCGCGCCGGGTACATCTTGCGGAAGGCCTCGTAGCAGTCGTCCGAGCAGAAGCAGTAGCGCTCCTGGACGCCGCCGAAGGCGACGTGGACCATATGGAAGCCGTCCTTGTCGGGGTCGGCCGGATCGCCGCACCAGCCGCAACTGATCTGCATGCGGTCGACGACCTGCTTGTGGCGCTGGTCAATCTCGTCTTCGGTCCAGACAT
This sequence comes from Verrucomicrobiota bacterium, assembly GCA_019136035.1. Lineage (GTDB taxonomy): Bacteria > Verrucomicrobiota > Lentisphaeria > Oligosphaerales > JAFGRS01 > JAGVUW01. The sequence goes on from JAGVUW010000256.1 coordinate 616, forward strand.
ACTCGACATAGTCGTAGGCCTCGCGCGGCAGACGCGCCACCACGACGTCGTCGCGGATCACCAGACAGGCCCCCGTCTTGACGATGTAGCAGCGGTCGCCCTCGACGACGCGGTCGTTATGACGCAGATGCACCCGCACCGGACCGGTGCGCGGCACCTCGTAGTCGTGCCAGCCGCAGGTCTCACAGATGCTCGCAAAGAGGTGCTGACTCAGATGCGCCCCGCAGACCGGACAGCGCCCCATCTTGATGACGTGCAGCTTCTTGATCGAGTCTTCCGCGGCGCTCTGGACCTCCTTCTCGGCCACGCGCGCCAGACGCTGCTCGCGGGAGCCGTCCTCGTCCTCGAGGACGGAGATGTCCAACTGCAGATTCTCCTGCTGTTCCTCCTGCAGGAGCTTCGAGCGCAGGGGCTCGGGAGTCTCCTCACCGAGCCCGGCCTCGCGCGGCTTCTTCCATCGGTCAAATAACCAGGCCATGGCTCTGTCCTCGGCGGGGTAGGCCCCCCGCGCGGCCGCACCGTCTCAGGGCGCCGCGACGTCCGCATACCCCGCGGCGTAATGGTAGTCCGCCAGGGCCCGCAGAATCGCTGCCGCGGCGCTGGCTTGCCGGTTCAGAACCGTCGTCAGGTCCTTCTGCGCATCGAGGGCATTCCGGCTGGTGCCCTCGCCGAGACGAAAACGCTCGTCTTCCGCCGACACCGTCTGCCGGGCCGCGTCCTTAGCCTGCTCCAGCAGCCGCAGACGGCCGCTCAGCGAGGTGTACGCCTCCATGGCACTCTGAACCTCGGCCAGCAGCGCCGTGCGCTCGGTCTGCAGATGCTCCTTCAGCTCGGCCACACGACCCCGCAGACGACTGACGCGGCTGTCGACAGCACGATACTGCAAGGGACGCTCCCAGACCACCACCACCTCGCCGCCCAGAAGCTCGTCGTCACGGTGCGACCGCCAGCCCAGGGGCTGATCGGCCGACTCGCCGCGGACCGTCAGCGCGGCGTTCAGCGACAGGTCCGGCTGGCGGTCGTCCAAGGCCAGCGCCAGCTCGGCACGCGCCGCCTCGATGTGGTTCAGCAACCGCAGGAAACTGCCGCGACGCTGCAGGGCGTCGTCGGTGTCCACCGGCAGGAGATCACCCAGGCCGGTGGCAATCTCCACCAGGTGCTCCGGGCCGTACGCCAGCGCCACCGGCTGGCCGTCACCAATCGTCTTCTGCAGGGCGATCAGGCTGTTCACATGCACCTGACGCGCCTGCTCCTCCTCCTCCAGACGCAGGGCGATCTCCATCTCGGTCGGGAAGACCTGGTAGGCCGGCACCACCTTCAGCCGCGACAGCTCGCGGGCCTGGTCGAGCAGCACCTGAAAGCGCTCCAGGGCACGCTTGGAGACCTCCTGCGAGGCCAGGGTGGCGTAGGCATCGATGTAGGCCTTCTCGACCTCGCGACGCACCGTCTGCATGACCGTGATCAGGTCGCTGACCGCGCCGTTGTAGTCGGCCAGCGCCCGCGCCCGCGCCAGGTCGTGCTGCGCGAAACCGCGATCACGCCAGAGCGGCACGCGCAGGCGGACGCCGAGGAGGGTCTGGTAGAGGTGGTCGTAGTCGCCGCCGTCAAAGAGGAACCGCTCCGCCGCGCCGGCACTCAGGTAGGCGCCCGGACGCACCGGCACCTCGATGCCGGCCATGACCTCGTGGGCGTTCGTCGTCAGGGCCGTCCAGCCGCTGCCGCCGGGAACCCCACGCGAGCGCTCGGCCTTGCCGCCGGCCGCATACAGCCGCGGATCGAAAAAGCCGAGGAGCTCCTCGTGACGGTCCAGGGCCTGCTCGACCTGATGACGCGCCGCCAGCACCCGCGGATTCGCACTCAGGGCACGACCCAGCAACGCCGCCAGCTCGGCGTTGTCCGCCGCCTGTACACACGGCATCCACCCGGCCAGCACCGTGAGGGTGACAAGCACCGCGCTATGTCGGAGCAACCTGCAAAGCAACATCATGGCTGGCGACGTTCCACCTGCCGACCGCTGCAACTCCTTGGCCCTGCGCCCTGCCGGATCGGCTCCCGCGGGACACGCCGCCTGAATGACGCCTACTATAGCGTCTGCACACCGAGACGCACCCCGCTCGACGGCAAAACGGTGCGGACCTGTCGTTTTTTATACAGTCCTGTCCATACTCCCGGCGTTTTCCTGCCGATGGACGGCGTGACGAGAGGCGCGTTTCAGATCTCGACGGCCCCGACCAGGTCGGCGATGCGGGCGATGCCATGGCGTTCGAGGTACTCATCGAGGCCGTCGATCAGGCGCACCAGGCAGCCGGGGTCGCTGAAGATGGCGGTGCCGACCCCGACGGCGTTGGCGCCGGCGAGGATGAACTCGATGGCGTCGGCGGCGCTGCTGATGCCGCCCATGCCGATGATCGGGACGCTGACGGCCCGGCGGGCCTCGTAGACCAGACGCACGGCCAGCGGCTTGAGGGC
>JAGVUW010000709.1 GCA_019136035.1 Verrucomicrobiota bacterium
GGGCTGATCAAAGTCGGCCTGGAGAGCGAAGAGAAGGAAGAGCTGTTCCAGGAGATGGTGCAGCTCTTTGTGCAGTCCGGTCTCATTCGCGACCGCGACGCGGCCCTGCGGGCGCTGCTCGAGCGCGAGTCGAAGATGAGCACCGGCATAGCGCGCTGGATCGGGCTGCCGCATGGCAAGCTTGAGGAGGCGGACGGCATTCTGCTGGCCATCGGGACCTCCCGTAAGGGCATCGAGTACGACTCCCTGGATGGCGAGCCGGTGTACGTCGTCATCATGGTCTTCGCGGAGATTGGCAATCCGGGTCCGCACATCGAGGCCCTCGCCGAGATCTCGCGGCTGTTCTCCATCCCCGGCTTCACCGAGCGCATCCGCGAAGCCCGGACGCCGGCGGAGCTCTTGCAGACGATCAAGGACGAGGAGTGATGGACGACATCCTCAAGAGGATGATGGACGTCGAGCGCCAGGCGGCCCAGATCGTGGCGGCCGCCGAGGCTGAGTCCCAGCGTCTGGCCGAGGCGTCGCGCCGGCAGGCGGCCCAGGAGGCCCAGAAGGACAAAGAGGCCCTGGCGGCCGAGGCGGAGAGGCTCCTGGCCGACGCCGTGGCGGCGGCCGAGGCGCAGCGCCGGGTCGCCCTGAGCGCGGCCGAGCGCCGTCTGGAGGCGCGTGCCGCGGCCTTCGCCGAGGGCATCCGGGCGCGTCGCGGCGAGGGCCTGCGGGAACTCGCCTATCCCCTGGACAGCCCGGGGCGTTAAGGCACCGGGGTCGCCCCGGGAACGGAGGACGCAGGGCGTGCCGGAACTGGTAGCCAATCTGAGTGAGGACTTCCTCTTTCCGAAACTGCACGGCCTATGGTCCCGTTCGCTCACGGGCGCGGCGCTGGAGCGTCTGGTTCAGAGTGGTCGTGAGGAGACCCTGTCGCGGGCCTTGGGGGCCTTGGGGATCGACGTCAGCCGCCGCGAGAATGTGCAGAAGCAGGTTGTCGCCGCGCATATTGCGGAGCTGGCCGGCGTGCGGCGTCTGGCCGATGCGCGCACGGCGCACTTCTACACCGCCTTTGTCGAGCGGCACTTCTTCGAGAATCTGAAGACGGTCCTGCACTACCACTACCTGCCCGAGCACGGCGTCAGCATGCAGTTCCTGCTCATCGAGGCGCCGGGCCTGCCGCGGTTTGATGCCGAAGCGCTGCTGGCGTCGCGCACGACGCATCAGCTCCATCGGAACCTCCCCGAGCACGCCAGTCGCGAGTGCCTGCTGCCGCTCCTGGTTGAGCTCGAGGACAGCCATGACATCCTGCGGGCGGAATGCCGTCTGGACCGGATGTTCTACACGGCGCTGCTGACGGCGGCCGAGGGCCTGCCGCGCTCGACACGTCAGGCCGGCTGCGACCTGGTGCGCACCGAGATCGACATCGTGAATCTGGTCATGATCCTGCGCAACGCGGTGCTGTACCGCCTCTCGGCGGAGGCCCTGCGCGGGCTCTGCCTGGAGGGCGGCCGGCACCTGCCGGCGCAAGCCCTGGCGCCGCTCCTCGAGGCGAAGGCGGTGCCGGCGCTGGTGGCGGCCCTGCCGCGGCCGTACGGGGCCTTGCTGGAGCCCTGGGTCGCCGGCGAGCTCTACCTCAGTGAGAACGCCCTGTGGAACCACCTGTACCGCCTGGCCTACCGCCTGTTCACCGACTACGACCACCCGGCCGCCAGTGTCGTGGCCTTCCCGTTTCTCAAGCGTTTCGAGATGCTGAACATCGGCCGCGTTTTCGAGGGCATCCATTTCGGCCTGGGTCCGGCGGACATCCATGAGATGATGATCGGGGCGGGGCATGTTTAGACCGGTCCGCATGTGCAAACTGAACGTGCTGATCCTGGGGAAGTACGTCACGCCCCTGACGCGCGCCCTGGGCGATGCCAGCCTGGTGCACCTGGTCGACGCCGTGTCGCAGAGTCCGCAGCAGCTCCTCGACGGCGTCGACCGCGAGGCCGAGATTCGCGGCATGGAGGGCCTGCGCGAGCGCTGTCAGTCGCTGCTGTCGCTGCTGGGTGTGGAGGCTGACACGCCGGTGGCCCCGGTGAGTTTCGACCGTGGGCAGATCGAGGCGCTGCTGCGGGAGGTCGAGGGCAAGCACCAGCTCCTCGAGGAGCGCACGCAGGCCTTGGTGCAGCAGTCCGGCCTGCTCGGCCGCGAGGCGGCGCAGTTGCGCGGCTTCCCGGCGCAGGGCACCCGCCTGGACGGCCTGCGCCAGCTCAGCCTGCTCTACATCGTCAGCGGCCGCCTGGCGCCCTCGCTGATACCGGTGGCGAACGCGGCGCTCGGCGAGCAGGCGGTGATTCTGCACGACGACAGCGACCCGGCCCGCCGCGGCCGGGTGCTGGTGCTCTCGTCGCGGCCGCAGCGCTGGGCCGTCGAGGCGGAGCTGGCGAAGGTCGGCTTTGCCCGCGAGGAGGCCCCCGAGGAGGCGCAGGGCAGCGCCCGCGAGGAGAGCGCGCGGGTCGACGACCGCCTGGCGGCGGTGCGTCGCGAGCTGGACGAGGCCCGCCGCGAGACCCTCGCTCTCATGGCCGAGTACGGCGGGCCCCTGCTGGCGGCGCAGCGGCAGCTCGCCGGGACGCTGGCGGTGCTGCGGGCGCAGCAGAGCTTCGGCCGCAGTACGCTGCTCTACTGCGTCTCGGGGTGGGTGCCGCGCGACCGCGAGGCGGCGGTACGCCGGCTGGTCGACGAGGTCACCGGCGGCACCGGCCTGGTCGAGGTCGTCGAGCCCGAGGCCGACGAGCGCGTCCGCGAGGGCCGCGAGGCGGTGCCGGTGCAGTTCACGCCGAGCCGTTGGCTGAGGCCGTTCCAGGGCCTCATCACCACCTTCGGCGCGCCGCGCTACAACGAGATCGACCCGAGCCTGTTCGTGGCCATCAGCTTTGTGGTCATGTTCGGGATCATGTTCGGCGATGTCGGCCAGGGCATCGTCATTGCCCTGCTGGGCCTCTGGCTGCGGCAGACGCACCGCCCGTCGCTGGCGCCCTTCCGTGACGGCGGCACGCTCCTGCAGCTCTGCGGCCTCTCGGCGACCGCCTTCGGCTTCTGCTACGGCAGC
>JAGVUW010000563.1 GCA_019136035.1 Verrucomicrobiota bacterium
CGCCGTCGTCGCGGCGACCTGCATCGACGCCGCGGCCGCCATGCCCCCGGGAGACCTCCCCGGCGACGCCTGGACCATGCCCCTGGTGACCTTCCCGCCCGGCTGCCCGGATGGCGCCGTCCTCGCAGGCTTCTCCCTCCGCGCCGGCGCCGCCGGGGCCATCCGCGCCGACGGCGCCAGTCCCGCCATACGGCACTGCCGCATCAGCAATACCGCCGAGACCGCCACGGCCGCCCCCTACGCCACCGCACCGCTACTATGGTCCCGACAGAGCCGCGGCCTGGTCGTGGAGGACTGCGACATCGGCCCCGCCAACGCCACCGGCCTGCTCATCCAAGACTCGGCCGGGGTCGTCCTGCGCCGCAACACCATCCACGACTGCGGCGCTCTCAGCCACGGCGCCGCCGGCGGCATCGCCATCGAGAACTGCGGCGCAGTCACCATCGACCAGTGCCATGTCCTCCATTGCCGGGCCGCCGAAAGCGCCATCAGCCTGACGGGTGTCAACGGCACCCTCCGCCATGCCGTCATCGCCCGCAACCGGGCTGTCTGGAGCACCCCCGGCCTACAGGCCCACGCCTGCGACCTCGTCGTCGACCACGTCACCATCGTCGGGAACTGCTTCACACCCGATGAGATGCTCGGCCCGGATCCCGCGACGGCCCTCCCCGCCGGCGCCTGCTTCGTCCAGACCGCCGTGCAGCTCCGCAACAGCATCCTGCGCGACAACCGCGTTGAAGACAGCACCGGCCAGGCCCTGCCGGCCGTCCAGGCCCGCGTCAGCATGGCACCCGCCGCCACCCTCGCGTTCCTTAATGTCACCAACGGCCGCCAGGGCCTCGATATCGGCACCCTCTGTCCGATCGGCCTCACCGACACGGACCCGCTCTTCGCTGACCCCGACCACGACGACCTCCACCTGCGCTCGACCTGCGGGCGGTGGTCGCCGGCCGCCGGCCAGTGGGTCACCGATGCCGTCTCGAGCCCCTGCATCGACGCCGCTGACCCCGACGCCGCCTTCGACCACGAGCCCGCCGGCCATGGCAACCGCGCCAACCTCGGCGCCTATGGCAACACCCCCGAGGCCAGCCGCTCGGCCATCGCGGTCCCGGAGGGCGGCACGACGACCCTCACCGTCGCCCTCGTCACTCCCGGCATGGACCCGCCGCCCGCCGATGTCCTCATCCGCCTCGAGCGGCCCCCCGAGACCGCCGTCGCGATCACCGTCACCCTCACCGATCCCTCCGGGCGGCTCTGGACCCCGACCCGGTCCCTGACCTTCCCCCCGGACGCCTGGCAAACACCCCTCGCGCTGGTCCTCAACGCCAGCGACGATGACGACGCCACCCCGGACACCGCCCGCCTCGACCTCGCCCTCGCCGGCCAGGCCGAGCCGAGCGTCGTCATCCCTCTGGCACAGACCGAGAACGAGTGCGCCCTGACCGTCCTGCAGCCGGAGTCGGGCGGCGCCCTCTTCCCGCCGGGCACCTCCCTGCATCCGGTCGGCACCCGCCTTCGCCTCACCGCTGTCGCCAATGCCGGCGGCGCCTTCGCGGAGTGGACCGGCGACACTGGCGCGATCGCCCAGCCCCTCTGCGACCGCACCGTCCTGACCCTGAACACGTCCGCCTCCATCTCCGGGCGCTTCCTGGATTACCCCCTCGTGGCGATGCCCGACCGCGCCTGCCGCCCCGACCGGCCGCTCGCGGTCTGGGCACGCTTCAGCATCGACCCGACCCTCGGGACGCCCGACTACGTCGTCTGGAGCTTCCACGACCTCGAGAACCTCGTCCCCGTGCCCGACCTCTACCCGCGGACGACCTGGTCCTGCCTCGAGGTGAAACCGGTCTTCACCCTCGTCGACAACCACCACAACGGCCACGCCCGCGCCACCGTCACCGCCGTCATGCCCAACGGCGCCAGCTTCACCGACACCGTCGCCATCACCGTGGTCGACTGCCCGGACCAGCCCAGCGCCGAGCACCTCGACACGCAGCGCCAGATCGCCATCGCCGACGCTCTGCGCTGGCTCTACGGCGCCCAGAAACCGGATGGCTCGTGGGACTGCGGCGCCAGCGATGACCGGGATGGCGAACATGACTACGTCCTCGCCGCCACTGCCTCGGTGCTCTGGGCCTTCGCCAATGCCGGACACTCACCCGCCGAGCCCGCCAGCGACCCCTACCAGACCACCATGCAGGCCGCCATCGACTACATCCTCGACCGGTCACACTACCGCGACATCGCCCCCAGTCATGGCCTCGACCCCGACGCCGATGGCGACGGCCGCGGCATCCTCCTCGGCGGGTCGTCCGACTCCGACGTCCGCCTCGATGGCTACTCGCGACCCCTCTGCCTGGCCGCACTCTGCGCGACCGGGACGCCTCTGCGCCGCACCCGCCGCGGGCCCTGCGCCGCCTTCACTCAGGGCCAGACCTACCTGGAGATCGCGCAGGACAGCAGCGACATGCTCTGCGCCATCCTCGCCGCCAACCGGCACGGCGGCTGGCGCTACCGTTGGGACGAGGACACCTCCGCCGACATGTCCATCGCCAGTTGGAACTGCCTCGCCCTCGAGGCCGCCATGCAGTTCGGCGCACGCATCCCGGAGTGGGCCGGCGACCGCGTCACCCGACTCGCCGCCAGTACCTTCCTCAGCACCGACGACGACCGCGATGGACGCTTTGGCTACACCTTCGCAGAGCCCGGCCCGGACAGCCCCGGCGGGCCCTCTGCCGATACCGACGCCACCAGCGCCGGCGGCCTCGGCGCCCTCGCTCTCGCCAACACCGGGGCGCGCCTGCCGACGCCGTGGTGCCCGCCCTGGACCCCCACCGCCGTCGACCCGCCGGAGATGCTCCTGCGCGCCCTCCGTTTCTGGTCCCATCACCCCCCCGGCGATACCCTCGTCCACCGCCTCGAGATGCCCGGTGAGACCCCGCCGCCGGAGCAGCCGCCCCAGACCACTCCGGAGCTCTACGGCCTCTGGACCGCCGCCCGCGCCCTGCGGCTGCTCGGCGTGACCCACCTCAACCACCCGACCTGCGGGCCGGTCGACTGGCAACGCCACGTCTGGCAGCCC
>JAGVUW010000041.1 GCA_019136035.1 Verrucomicrobiota bacterium
GCCTTCGGCCTTGAACTGCTGCTGACCGCGCAGATAGACGATGGTTTCGGCGCCTTTGGTGAAGAATCCCTGGTCGCGGTCCTCCAGGTACGGCTGGTCGGTGAGGACGACCGTGTCGGCGGTGGTGTCGTAGATCGCCTTGCCGGCGGTCGCCTTCTTGGCGGTGCCCAGTTCGCGGATGACGACATCGCCGGTGGCCTCGACGCGGCTGACGCTGTTCGTCTCGGTGAGGTAGACATCCATGCGCTCGGCCGTGAGCATGATCTGCGCATCGGTGACGCTGACCTGCTTCTCGAAGGTGGCAAAGCGCTTGACGAAGTCGTAGAGGACGCTGCGGGCGTTGATCACCAGCTTGCCGCCGGAGGCCGTCGCCATGACGGTCCCCTTCCCTTCCGCGGCAGCCTCGGCACCCGCCAGCGACGGGACGTTAACGGCGAACGCCGCCGCCACCAAGGCCACGGCCCCCAACCTGTCCAGCCATCCACGTGTCTTCATCATCATCCTCTTGGACCCGTCGCGGGCCGTGGAGTTCACGGCGCGCCCTTGTCATCGCCCTGCTTTTTCGTGTTGTCGTCCTGTCCGGCCGGCGCTGCCGGCGACGCCGGGTGTGTCGGCAGGACCGCCTCGAGGTCGCCGTCGGCCCGGACCAGCTCCATGCGGACGGCCTCGCGCACGCGCAGGCGGCGCTCCGCCATGAGCATATCGAAGCCGATGCCGTCCAGGATGACGCCATCACTCTCGACATGCACCGGCGCGGCGCTCTCGATGAGGCCGCTGTCCTGGTAGTAGGTGCAGGCCTGCGCCTGGATCACGGCGGTGCGGTCGGGGCCGGTCTCGAGGCGCAGGGTCACGCCGCTGAGTTCGTAGACGGTGCCGCGGATCACCGCCGACTGGCCTTCGAGAAACCAGCGCTGGCCGCGTTCGCCGCGGCCCTGGGTCTTGAACTGCTGCAGGTGGATCACGGCCCCGGGCTGCTGCAGGTCCAGGCCGCGGCCCAGCGTCGTCGTCAGGATGACGCCGACGAGAAGCCACCGCAGGCCATGCCGGCGGCGGGAGTGCCGCGCTGTGGCGAGGACTGCCGCGGCGCCTTGACGGGGCTCAGCACTCATAGCGTCGGCAGACCTCCGACCATGCGCCGCGCGCCTTCAGGAGCCGCTCGGCGACTTCACGGATCGCCCCGCGCCCGCCCGGAGCCGCGGTGACCCAGTGGGCGGCGGCGCGCACTTCCGCGGCCGCGTCGGCGACCGCCACGGCCAGGCCGACGCGCCGCAGCACCGGGACATCAATCAGGTCGTCGCCGACATAGCAGCACGCCGCCGCCGGCAGCCCGAGGCGATCGAGGAGGCCCTGCAGGCCGGCGATCTTGTCCAGCGCGCCCTCGACCACGGCATCCAGGCGGAGCTCCTCGGCACGGCGGCGGTTCGCCGGGCTGGCGCGGCCGCTGAGCAGGCACACGCGCACCCCGGCATTCTGCAGCAGCTTGATGCCGAGGCCGTCGCGGACGTCGAAGAACTTGATCTCGTCGGGCCCGCCGCCGTAGCCGATGCGGCCGTCGGTGAGGACGCCGTCGACATCGAGGATGACCGCGCCGATGTTTTCAGCGGCTGTGGCTGTGTTCATGGATTGCCTTGAAGGACCGCAGCAGGTCACGCAGCTCGTCGAGGGCCAGGGAGTTGGCGCCATCGGAGAGGGCCCGCGCCGGCTCGGGGTGGGTCTCGATGAAGAGGCCATGCACGCCGACGGCGGCGGCGGCGCGCACCAGGGGCGCGATGAACTGCCGCTGGCCGCCGGAGGCGGTGCCCTGGCCGCCGGGGAGCTGGACCGAGTGCGTGGCGTCGAAGATCACCGGCACGCCCAGCTCGGCCATGATGACCAGGCCGCGCATGTCCACCACCAGGTTGTGGTAGCCGAAGGTCGTGCCGCGTTCGGTCAGGAGGACCTTGTCGTTGCCGGTCTGACGCACCTTCTGCACGGCCGGCCCCATGTCCTCGGGGGCCATGAACTGGCCCTTCTTGATCGACACCGGCCGGCCGGTCTCGCCAGCGGCGACGAGCAGGTCGGTCTGCCGGCAGAGGAAGGCGGGGATCTGCAGGATGTCGACCACTGCCGCGACCGGCGCCGCCTGGGCGCTCTCGTGGATGTCGGTCAGGACCGGCACGCCGAATTCGTCGCGGATCGCGGCGAGGACCTCCAGGCCGGCCTCCATGCCGTGACCGCGGAACGAACTGCCACTGGTGCGGTTCGCCTTGTCGAAGGAGGCCTTGAAGACGTACGGCAGGCCCAGCGCGGCGCAGGCCTCGGCAGCACTGCCGGCGATACGCCGGCAGGTCTCCAGCGACTCGACCACACAGGGCCCGGCAATGACTACCGGAGGGGCGCCCGGACCGACCCGCAGGCCGGGCCTCAACTCGATGCAGCGCGGTTCGGACATCACTCAGGCCTTTCCCTGCTCCCGCAGCAGTCGTTCCACCAGCGCGACGTCGGCCGGGACATCGACCCCGACCGACACCGCCTCGGTCTGCAAGACATAAATCCGCGCGCCGTGTTCCAAGGCACGGAGCTGCTCGAGCATCTCACAGGCCTCCAGGCGCCCGCGCGGCCAGGCGACGAAGCGTTGCAGGAAGTCGCGGCGGTAGGCATACAGCCCCCAGTGCAGGAGCGGCTCGACCGCCGTGCCGCCCTGGCGGCAGTATGGGATCAGCGAACGGCTGAAGTAGAGCGCCTGGCTGTCGGCGTCGACGACGACCTTCACCGCATTCGGATCGGACGGATCGCGGCCGGTGCGCGCAAAGGGCACCGCGGCCGTACCCATCTCGACGCCGGTGCGGCGCATGTGCTGAATCAGGGCGGTGAGGACCTCCGGCGGCATCAGCGGCTCGTCGCCCTGGACATTCAGGACGAGGTCGGCGCGGCTGGCCTGGACCGCCTCGGCGATGCGGTCGGTGCCGGTGGCGTGGTCGGCGCGGGTCATCACGGCCGTGCCGCCGAAGGCCTCGACGGCGCGGACGATGCGCTCGTCATCGGTGGCGACGATGACCTCATCGACGGCCGGGCAGGCGCGGACCTGTTCGACGACC
>JAGVUW010000069.1 GCA_019136035.1 Verrucomicrobiota bacterium
GGGTGCGGCGCAGGGGCGTGCCGGTGGCGCAGAGTGCGGCCAGGCAGAGGGGTCGTGCATAGCCATCGAGGCGGATCTCGGAGTCGGACAGCCCGCCGAGGAGGATGCCGCGGCCGTCGCCATCGGCGTCGGGGTCGAGGCCATGGCTGGGGGCGATGTCGCGGTAGCGTGACTGGTCGAGGATGTAGTCGATGGCGGCCTGCATGGTGGTCTGGTAGGGGTCGCTGCCGGGCTCGGCGGGTGAGTGTCCGGCATTGGCGAAGGCCCAAAGCGCCGAGGCGGTGGCGGCGAGGACGTAGTCGTGTTCGCCGTCGCGGTCGTCGCTGGCGCCGCAGTCCCAGGAGCCATCCGGGTTCTGGGCGCCGTAGAGCCAGCGCAGGGCGTCGGCGATAGCGATCTGGCGCTGCGTGTCGAGGTGCTCGAGGCTGGGCTGGTCCGGGCAGTCGACGACGGTGATGGCGACGGTGTCGGTGAAGCTGGCGCCGCTGGGCATGACGGCGGTGACGGTGGCGCGGGCATGGCCTTCGCGGCGCAGGTCGACGAGGGTGAAGACCGGTCGCACCTCGAGGCAGGACCAGGTCGTGCGCGGGTAGAGGTCGGGCACGGGGAGGAGGTTCTCGAGATCGTGGAAGCTCCAGACGACGTAGTCCGGCGTTCCGAGGGTCGGATCGATGGTGAAGCGTGCCCAGACGGCGAGCGGCCGGTCGGGGCGGCAGGCGCGGTCGGGCATGGCCACGAGGGGGTAGTCGAGGAAGCGGCCGGAGAGGGTGGTGGATGTCGTCAGGGTCAGGACGGTGCGGTCGCTGAGGGGCTGGGCGATCGCGCCGGTGTCGCCGGTCCACTCGGCGAAGGCGCCGCCGGCGTTGGCGACCGCGGTGAGGCGCAGGCGCGTGCCGACCGGGTGCAGAGAGGTGCCGGGCGGAAAGAGGGCGCCGCCGGACTCCGGCTGCAGGACGGTCAGGGCGCATTCGTTCTCGGTCTGCGCCAGGGGGATGACGAGGCAGGGCTCGGTCTGGCCGGCGAGGACGAGTTCGAGGCGGGCGCTGTCCGGGGTGGCGTCGTCGTCATCGGCGGCGTGGAGGGTCACCGCGAGGGGCGTCTGCCAAGCGTCGGGGGTGAAGGTCAGGGTCCGGGTCGAGGTCCAGAGTCGTCCGGAGGGGTCGGCGAGGGTGACGGTGACCGAGACGGCGGTCTCGGGGGGGCGCTCGATGCGGATGACGGCATCGGCGGTCGGCGGGTCCATGCCGGGTGTGACGAGGGCGACGGTGAGGTTGGTCGTGCCGCCCTCCGGGACCGCGATGGCCGAGCGGCTGGCCTCGGGGGTGTTGCCATAGGCACCGAGGTTGGCGCGGCCGCCATGGCCGGCGGGTTCGTGGTCGAAGGCGGCGTCGGGGTCAGCGGCGTCGATGCAGGGGCTCGAGGCGGTATCGGCGATCCACTGGCCGGTGGCGGGTGACCACCTGCCGCAGGTCGAGCGCAGGTGGAGGTCATCGTGGTCGGGGTCCGCGAAGAGCGGGTCGGTGTCGGTGATGCCGATCGGGCAGAGGGTGCCGACGTCGAGGCCCTGGCGGCCGTGGGTGACATTGATATAGGCGAGGGTGGCGGCGGGCGCCATGCTGACGCGGGCCTGCACGGCGGGCAGGGCCTGGCCGGCGCTGTCTTCGACGCGGTTGTCGCGCAGGATGCTGTTGCGGAGCTGCACCGCACCCTGGACGAAGCAGGCGCCGGCGGCGAGGGCGGTCGCGGCGTCTGAGCCGAACATGTCATCGGGCGTGAAGCGGTTGCCGACGATGGTGACGTGATCGACGACGAGGTCGCAGGCGTTGGCCTGGAGGCCGGGGGTGCTCCAGACGGCCCGGTTGCGGGCGATGACGGCATGGCGGAGGGTGCCGGTGACAGCGGTCAGGCTGATGGCGCTTTCGGCGGCGTGGCAGTGGAGGACATGGCACTGGTCGATGGTGACTGCGCTGCAGTTCTCGAGGGTGATGCCGCCGGCGTTGCCGGGGGTGATCGCGCCGCAGTCGTGGATGGTGTTCCGGCGCAGGATGACCCCGGCCGAGTCCTGGATGAGCAGGCCGGTGGCGTTGGCGGGGCCGATGTCGCAGTCCTCGACGACCATTCCGCGGCTCTGTCGGGCCCATAGCAGCGGTGCGGTGCCGTAGGGGTCGGCCGTCGCGGGATCGGCGGTGCCGCTGATGCGGCAGCGCCGGATGGCGGGGCTGGCGCCGTCGGCGCGGATGGCCCCGGCGGTGCCGGCGCGGAGGGTGAGGCCTTCGAGGGCGGAGCCGTCCGGGCAGCCGGGCGGGAAGGTCAACAGGGGCATGGTCCAGGCGTCGCCGGGGAGGTCTCCCGGGGGCATGGCGGCCGCGGCGTCGATGCAGGTCGCCGCGACGACGGCGGTGTTGTCGGGGGCAATGCTGCGCAGGGTCAGGGCGCGGTTGTCGGGGAAGACAATGCCGCCGGGGTAGGTTCCCGGCGCGACGACGATGGTAGCGCCATGGGGCGCGGCGGCGATGGCGGCGGCGATGCTGCGGCGTGGGCCGTGGCCATGGGCGTGATCGACCTCGGGGGTGAGGCCGTCGGCGTCGTCGTCGCCGGTGGTGGCATCGACGTAGGACACATCCGGCGGGGTGGTGAAGGTGGCCGTGAAGGTCGCGGTGGCGGTGGCCAGGGCCGTGGTGGTGGCGTTGGCGGGGTTGTCGAGGGCGGCGGTATCGCCGGTCCAGGCGGCGAAGACCCGTCCCGGTTCGGGGATGGCCTGGAGGCTGACCGTGGACCACGGTGCGCAGGCGACCTCGCCATCTGGCAGGACACTGCCGCCCGGGCCGGCCAGGATGGTGAGGCGGACTTCGTCGTCGTGCTCGGCGACGGCGAGGGCGCGCTCGGGCATGGCCGGGTCCGAGCCGCGCAGGCGGAGGGTGCCGCGGCCGTTGCGGGCGTCGTCGTCGGGCCTGGCGGCGATGGTGACGGTCTGGGGGCGGTCCCAGGTCGTGGCGGTGAAGAGCAGGGCGACGGGTTCCAGGACGATCAGGCTGTCATCGGAGGTCTCGGTGAAGGCGGCGGTG
>JAGVUW010000551.1 GCA_019136035.1 Verrucomicrobiota bacterium
GGCGGTGGCGGGCTCGAAGTACATCTCGGCCCACCAGTTCGGGATGGCATTCGGGCGCTCGGTGCGGACCGGCGCGGCCTGGGCCGCGGTGACCCAGTCGGCAGCGCCGTCGCCATCGGCATCGGCGACGGCGGCACCGATCGCCGCGAGCGGCGCGATTGCCAGGGCGGCGGCGCCGGGCAGCGGGTTGGCGAGGGTGAAGTCCTCGATGGTGGCGCCGCCATCGTCGAACATCCAGCAGGCGAGCAGGCCGGTGGCCTGGGAGTCAACCGCGACATCGCGCTGGGCGTTGGTCTGGAAGAGCCCGCGGGCGTAGCCCCAGACGCGGACCTCGTCGAGGTAGCCGGCAGTGAGGGTAGCGGCGGCAGTGCCGTCACCGGCCAGGGTCATGGCGCCGATGCCCTCGAGGGCGCTGCCGGTCACGGCGAGGGTCTTCTCGACCAGGCCGTCGATGTAGAGCTTCAGATCGCCGTTGGCGGCATCCCAGACGGCGGCGACGTGGCGCCAGGCGCCGGCGACGATGGCGGTGTCGGCGGTGACCGTCTGGTCAGCGCCGCCGATGCGGGCCTTGGCGTAGGGCTTGCCGGCGGCGAGGCCGAGCTCGAGGACGGTGCCGGCGGCGACCTTGTAGGAGAGGATGGCGCCGTCAGTGTCGCCGCCCATGTAGACCCAGCTCTCGAAGGTCATCGAGCCGCCGCCGCGGTCGAACCGCCGGCTGCGCGGGATGGCCATGCCCTGGTGTGCCGGAGCGGCGGCGCTGACGGCTGCGAGGTCGAGGCTGCGGCGGGGTGTGAAGGCGTACGCCCCGGCGGTCGCCTTGGTGTCATGGCGGGCCAGGCTGTACCGCGGGTTGGTGATGGCGCTCGGGGCGCCGGCCACGGCGTCGAGCGGGTTCGGGTCGCCGGCGAGCTCGGCGCCGTCGAGGACGCCGTCGTCGTCGGTGTCGGCGTTGGCCGGGTCGGTCTGGGCCGCCTGCTCGGCGAGGAGGCTCAGGCCATCGGTGTCGGTGTCGGCCGTCAGGACGGCCTCGGCGGTGGCGCTGGTCGGGTCGGTGCCGGCGAGCATTTCGTAGCGGTCGTTGAGGCCATCGGCGTCGCTGTCGGTCCAGCCGTCGACGAGGGTCAGGGCCGCGTTCTGGCTGGCGGTGGTCAGGTTACCGAAGCGGGCCAGCTCCCAGACATCGTAGAGGCCATCGGCGTCGCTGTCGGCGCTGAGGTAGGCGAAGCTGGTGCTGTCGGCCTTGTCGAGGCCGTAGAAGACCACCGCGGCGCTGCCGCCGGCGGCGAGGGCCGCGTCTTCGGCGGCGTCGTTGGTCATGGCGGTGAACGGCACGGTGAAGTCTTCGATGCTCGCGCCGCCGTCGTCGAAGCGGTAGTAGGCGGCCATGCCGGTGGCGGCGATCGGAGCGAAGCGGCTGCCGCGGATGGCATCGGCGTCGCGGGCCGAGTTCCAGAGGCGGACCTCGTCGACCTCGACCGGCAGCGCGCTACCGCCGAGGCTGAGGGCGCCGTAGCTCGGGGCGTCAGCCGCGCCAAGGACGCGGACGGAGGCCGCGTACTCGGTGCCTTCCAGGTAGGCGTAGAAACTGACCATGGTGTAGTCGGTGTCGGTGGCATCGGGGGCGACGACGGCGGCGACGTGGGTCCAGCCGAAGGCCGTGCTGAACGGGATGCCGTCGAGGGCGGCGCTACGGATGGCGCCGTCCTGAGCGCGGAAGTCGAGGGTGAGGATGCCGCCGTTGAGGCGCAGGGTCCAATCGGCGACGCCGCCGCCGATTTCCTCGTTGGCCTTGTTCATGATGACGCCGGTGGTGGCGGCGCCGTTGAGGCGGATCCAGGCCTCGAGGGTATA
The DNA here is from genome assembly GCA_019136035.1 of Verrucomicrobiota bacterium. Classification (GTDB taxonomy): domain Bacteria; phylum Verrucomicrobiota; class Lentisphaeria; order Oligosphaerales; family JAFGRS01; genus JAGVUW01. The sequence goes on from JAGVUW010000551.1 coordinate 1,852, forward strand.
CGGGGCGGTGAGCTGGGCGCCGCCGAGGCGGCCGGCAAGGCCGGCGCCGTCGACCAGCTTCAGAACGCCGTTCTTCAGCGGGCTGAGGCTGTTGCGCGGGCTGCTGGTACGGCCGGCCGGATCGGCGGACGGGGTCAGGGCGCTGTTGACGCCGGTGACCTCTTCGCCATCGGTGAGGCCGTCGTCGTCGGTGTCGGCCACCGCCGGGTGCGTGCCGGCCGTCGCCTCGCGGCCATTGCTGAGGCCATCCTGGTCGAAGTCCTCGTCGACGTCGGCAATGCCGTCGTTGTCGGTATCGGTGTCGTAGGGGTTGGTGTCGCAGAGGAACTCGTAGAGGTTGTCGAGGCCATCGTTATCGAGGTCGGCCGTCGGCAGCAGGCTGGTCTCGCTGGCGCCGCGGGTATAGAGGTGCTCGTACCAGTCCGGCAGGAGGTCGCTGTCGATGTCGTCGTAACCGGTGAGGGTCACGCCGGCCATGGGAGTGCCGGTGCCGGTGCCATCCTCGACCCAGTCCGCGTGGTTGCTGGCGTCCTGGTCCTGGCTGATGATGCCGGCGAGGGCGCTGTCGAGGGCGTAGGTCGCGTCGCCCATGAAGGCCGTCCAGGTGCCGCCGACGCGCTCACCGCCGAAGTCCTCGATGTCGAGGCCGCCGTCGTCAAAGCGCCAGTAGCCGCGCGGGCATTCGACGCCTTCCTGGAGCATGCGGTCCATGTTGGCAATGATGTCCTGCTGCGGACGGGCGCCGAAACGGCTGTCGGGGACATCCGACCAGACGCGGACTTCATCGAGGGCGCCATCGGCGAAGCCGGCGGCGAGGACGAGGGTGCCGACGGTGCCGGCCGGGAATTCGACGCTGTGCTGGGCGACCATGCGGTGGCCGTTGACGTAGAGCGCCAGGCTGCGGTCGAGGTTGCTCCAGACGCCGGCGAGGTGCACCCACACGCCGGTCGGGATGGCGCCGATGCCGCTGGCCGCGCCGCCGGCGCGGTACTCGACGCCCGCGCCGGTCTCGAAGCGCGTCTGCGGCACGCCGCCGTCCAGGGACAGCTCCATGGCGACGCGGCCGGAGCCGGTGGTGAGGTACTGCGCGATGACGCCGGTCGTGTCGGTATCGAGCTTGATCCAGGCCTCGATCGTCCACGAGCGGTTGGCGGCGGCGAAGCGTCCCGACTGCGGCACGCTGATGCCGGCGGCGTCGACCTTGGCGAG
>JAGVUW010000230.1 GCA_019136035.1 Verrucomicrobiota bacterium
GGCCTCGGCACCACGGCGCTGCGCTACTTCAACGCCGCCGGCGCCACCGCCGCGCATGGCGAAGACCACCACCCGGAGTCGCACCTCATACCCCTGGTCATGCAGGTCGCCGAAGGCCGCCGCTCCGAAGTCACCATCTTCGGCACCGACTACCCGACGCCGGATGGCACCTGCATCCGCGACTACGTGCATGTCCTGGACCTGGCCCAGGCCCACCTCCTGGCCCTGCAGAGCGACGTCGACGGGAGCTTCAACCTCGGCAGCGGCAGCGGCCACAGCGTGCGTGAGGTCATCGAGACCGTCCGCCGGGTGACCGGCCGGCCGCTGGCGGTGGTCGAGGCACCGCGCCGACCCGGCGATCCGCCGCGGCTGGTCAGCGACTCCCAGGCGGCGCGGCGGGTGCTGGGGTGGCGACCGGCCTACGACGACCTCGATCGCATCGTCGACTCGGCCTGGCGCTGGCGCTGCCGCTTCCCCGGAGGCTATGCGGGCTGAGAGGCCCCGGCGAGACCCCCTATGACTGACCACCCTGTCCATGGTGACGAAACGCGGCCCGGCCCGACCGCCCGGCCCTGGCTGGCCATGCTGGTCATGGCGGCGCGGATCCTCGCCGTGCTGGTCCTCCTCAATGCCGCCATGAATCTGGTCGGGAGCCTCCCGGCGGGCGCGACGCCGGGCGTCCTGGGCGACGGCGTGGTGCACGGCGACTGGCGCACGGCTCTGACGAGCCTCTGCCGGCCGGGCGCGGCGGCGGCGGTCTGGCGCACCTGGTCGCCGGTGGCGCGGGTGCTGTCGATGGGGTGCCTGCTCCTCGGCACGGGGGTCGCGATGGCGCTCCGGCCCGCCGCGGCCGCCGGGCTCTTCCTCGCCGCCGGGCTGCTCCTCCTGACCCTGCGCAGCACCGGCTCGAACCTCTGGGCGGACCTCGCCGCCGCTCACGCCGGGCTGCTCCTCCTCAGCGTCGTCCTCTACGGCGTCGTCATCATGATCACCGTGGTGCGCTGGCGGCTCCTGCTGGCGGTGCAGGGCATCCGCGTGCCCCTGTGGAGCCTGTCGCGCCTGACTCTGATCGGAGTCTTCTTCAACCTGGCCATTCCGGGCGCCGTCAGCGGCGATCTGGTCAAGATGGGCTACCTCACCCGGTGGAGCGGCGCGCGTCGAGCCGAGGGTGTCCTGACCATCCTGGTGGATCGCATCATCGGCATGCTCGGCCTCTTCGTGGTGGCCTCGGTGTCGGTCCTGGCGGCGTTGCCGATGCTCCTGCGGCTGGGCCCCGAGTGCCGGCCGTTGCAGATGGCCGCGGTGACGGTCGGCCTGGGGAGCCTGGCCGGCGTGATCGGCGTCGGGCTGGTCGAGTGCCGTGCGGCTCTGGTACGGCACCCGTGGATCGCGGCGCTGGTCGCCTGGGGCGCGCGGGTGTTGCCGCCGGCCCTGACGGCCCTCATCGGCCGCCTGGTCAGCGCTCTGGAGCTCTTCCGCGGCAACCGCCTGGCCATGGCCCGGGCGATGCTGATGGCCATCGCCGTCCACGGCCTGCTGGCGGTCAACCTCTGGGCCCTCGGGCGGGCTCTGGGCGAGCACGCCCTGCGGCCCTCGCACTACGTCATCACGGCCTCGGTGGCGAATGCGGTCGCGGCGATACCGGTCACCCCCGGCGGTCTGGGCACCCGTGACAAGACCACGGCGATCTTCCTCAGCGCCTTCCAGGCCGCGCCGCCCGAGAAGGCCGGCTCCATACCGGTGGCGCTGTCGCTGGTGATCGCCCTGTGGGCCCTCGTCGGCGCCCTGGCGCTGGTCACGGCGCCGCGGGGCGCACGCGCCGCGGCCGGGGCCGCCACCGCCGCCGACGAAACCGCCACACCGGCCGCTTGAGCTGACGCGGTCTCACCCATCTGCCGTCGCGGCTCGTGGACGCGTTCGCGTCTGTGGCCACTCGCCCTCCAACCTGCCCCGGCACCAGGCGGTCGGTGGGCGGCCGAGCCGTACGACCAACCGCCTGCCGGAGGTCCCTGGCTGGCAAGGAAGGCCCCGTGGCGGACGATCCGCGTTACAGGGTCTGGTCGGGCCGGGTCGACCAGCACTTCAGGGGCACGTCCTCGTAGCCGCGGAAGCTCGCGACGTGGCCGTCGGTGAGGGCGATGTTCCGCGAGTGGTTGTGGGGGTAGATCTTGTAGGCGTTCTTGCTGTAGGTCGCCGGCTGTGAGCGGTAGTATCCCCACTCCGGGTTGTCGAGGTACATGGCCTCGGCGGTCAGGACGGTGCTGCTGGGGTAGCGCAGGTCGGCCAGCTTCACCGGGGTCTTTCCGGCGCAGGCCGTGCTGTCGGCGCGCGTCTGTTTGAAAAACCCGCAGGTCATGCCGTAGGAGCAGTACAGGTCGCGGTAGCGCTCATTGCTGCGGGCCGGGCACTTCCAGATTTCGTCGGACTGCAGGAAGGGCTCGAGCTGGCGGTCGTAGTACAGCCGGCTGCCGTAGCTGTAGGCATCCGGGAGGCACTCGGCGTAGGTATCCGCATAGAGTGCGAAGGCGAGGCCGATCTGCTTCAGGTTCGAGGCGCAACTGATCTGCCGGGCCTTGCCGCGGGCATTCTGCAGGGCCGGCAGGAGCATGGCGGCGAGGATCGCGATGATGGCGATCACCACCAGGAGCTCGATCAGCGTGAAGCGACGGCGGACCGGCAGAGCATTGCGAAGCATGGCATCCCCTCGTTGCTGAGACCTACGACGACCTCACAGACCCATCACCCCAACGCCGCGACGATCTCTGCGGCACAGGCGTTGTGGCGCAGGCATGACACGAAATTCCGACGCTGCTCGACGGCCTGGCGTACCGCCGGGCCGAGGTCGCCATGGCCCATCAGGATGGCTCCCGCCATGACGCCGTCGTGGAAGACGAAGTGACAGTACCCCCGCTCGTCCTCGCTGTCCACCGTGACCCAGCTCCCATCCTGCGGCTGGAACTGCCCGACGCTGACCAGGTCGATCCCCAGGACCTTCAGGACGCTGCTGCGCGGCAGGGCATGGAAGTCGACACCGGCGCCGACGGCGTTGAGGCCGGCGGCGGCATAGACGGCCTCATGCGACGTGCGCATGTGGCTGTCGACGACGATGCCGGTGGCCACATCCAGTCCCAGGCGCCGTGCCAGGGCCGTATTCGGCCGGACGCCGGTGGTGATGACCACGCTGGCGGCCTCCAGGCGGCGTCCGTCGACCAGCCGCACGCCGTCGGCCCGTCCGGCCTGGCCGGTGACGGCGGCCGTGCGCGCCTGCTTGACCAGGCGGATGCCCAGGCCGGCGATGGTACGCTCGAGGCGCTGCGCGGCGGCCGGGTTGAGCTGCCGCGGCATGATCCACCCGTGGCTCTCCAGCAGGGTGACCTCGGCACCGCGACGGGCCAGGGCGGCAGCCGTCTCCAGGCCGAGGACGCCGCCGCCGATGCAGATGACGCGGCCGTGCTTGCCGACCGCCTGGAGCAGGGCCTCGGCGTCCAGCGCCGTGCGCAGGGTAAAGACGCCGCGCTGCTCATTGCCCTCGATGGGGGGCATGAAGGGGTGCGACCCGACTGCCAGGACGAGGCGGTCGAAGGGGAACGCGCGGCCGTCCTCGGCGGTGACCCGCCCGGCCGACAGGTCGGCCTGGCAGAGCCCGGTGCCGAGGTGCAGGTCGATGCCGTGCTCGGCATACCACGGCTGCGGGTGTATCGGCAGCTCGCTCTGGGCGATATCGCCGGCCAGGTAGCGCGTGAGGTTCAGGCGGTAGTAGGGGAGGGCCTCCTCGCGCGAGAGCAGGGCGATGCTGGCCTCGGGGGCGGCCTGTCGGGCGGCTTCGGCGGCGGAGACCCCGGCGATGCCGGCGCCGATGATGACGATGCGGCCCTGGCTGCCGCCCTGGACCGCGGGGATGCCCACCGCGATGAAGTGCTCCGCGTCGGCGCCGCAGACCGGGCAGACCTCGGGAGGCTCGGCGCCGTTAACCACGGCATTGCAGGTCAGGCACTGCCAGCGCCCGCCGGTCTGCGGCGCCGCCGCCGTCACCTCGGCCGCCGGCGCCGGCTCGAACTCGTCGGCACCGGCGCCGCAGACCGGGCAGACCTCCGGCGGCTTCGGGCCTTCGTGAACGTAGCCACACAGCGAACAGCGCCAGTGCGACACGGGACCTGCCATGCTG
>JAGVUW010000700.1 GCA_019136035.1 Verrucomicrobiota bacterium
AAAGGAAACACGGCACTGTAGCACTGCGGCTGACACCCCGCAACTGGCCTTATGCCCGAATTGCGGTAACCGCAGGGGGATACCGCCGGCGCGCTCCGTCTGGGTGCCGCCACAAGTGCCGCGGACCGTGCGTCGGCGGGGGGCGCCGTCGGCCGCCCACCGCGGCGGCGCCGCCGACGCGACAGGTCAGGCGGGGGGCAGACAGCAACCCCGGGCCGACAGTCTGCCGATTCTCGGTGGACCCTTTTGCCCCGCCGACCATGGCGGCCTATGTTCCCCACGGCGCCGCGGGCCGGCCTCGCCGATCACCTGGGAGCGCGGCCGCCGCGGTGGCGTCGGAGGGTGGGCCGCGGGCCCGAGGGCCGCTGCTGTCCATGCGGCACGCGGCCGGCGCCCGGGCATCGACAGCTCAGACCGGCATGGCAGAACCACGGGGGGAACCAGCGATGGTACCCGCAGGAGGCAACAACGATGGCGGATATCCTCTCCCAGGAACTGGTCCTGGCGGTGGACCAGGAGCCCTTCGAGGCAAACTCGAACTGGTTTACCATCCTATACCCGTTAGTGACTATCTATGGCGAGCGTATCGAGGCCAACGTCGCCGCGTTCCCCAATCGCGGCCGCGTCTGGTATATGGTCCAGTCGCCCGGCCTGCGCCGGCAGATGGGGCCGGGGACGCTCTGGCATGGCATGGTCGAGGAGACCACCGCCTTCAAGACCTATGACCCGGACCGCGACCGCTACCAGATCAGCCTGCGGCACGCCTTCGCTCCCGGCGCACCGCAGTTTTTCGAGATTATCGACCAGCACTTCACCGAGCCCGACGTGCGCATCGTCCGGCAGGAGCGCCTGATCCGGCTGGCCCGCCGGCCGCTCTCGGATGTCTTCCTGCGCGGCCGGGATACGGTCATGGGGCCTTTCCACGCGGTCTGGCAGGATGGCGATTTGCGCCTGGAACCGCGCGAGGGCACCGCCCTGCGCATCCCGCGGGCGGACTTCGAGGCGATGGTGCGGATCGAGTCCTTCGTGCACGAGGCGAACCAGTATGACCGTCACCACGCCGCCATGCTGTTCAACTACCATCTGGTGCACAAGAACGACCTGAACTGGGAGGAACTGCGCCGGCGCGGCGAGGCGGTCGACGTCCGCCCCGACCGCGACATCCTCAACCAGACGGTGCAGCAACTCCGCTTCAGCCGCAGCGAGAAGCAGGAGCTCAAGCGGCTCCTGGAGCGCCTCCAGGAGGTCTCGCTGTCCGAGGACCTGCGCGAGCGCGTGCGCGACGTCAAGCTCGACATCGGCCAGGGCCTCGACAATGCCGACGCCCTGGCCCGGGTGATCGGCGAGATGCCGCAGTTCAAGGAGTTCCTCGAACACCACATCGAAACCGTGACCAGCGCCCGCATCCAGGAGCAGGTCACCGTACGTCAGATCACCGTGCAGAACGAACTGCACGGCCTCGAGGCCAAGAAACAGAAGGTCGAGGCCGACCTGGCGCGACTGCGCCAGACCTACGACGAACGCGTCGCCCGCCAGGACGAGGAACTGCGCCAGCGCTTCGACGAGCGCGTCGCCACCATCGAACAGCGCGAGCGCGACCTCGACAGCCGCGAACGGGCCATCGACGAACGCGAACGCAGCCAGACTGCCCAGGTCGAACGGCTCCTTAAGCAATACGAGGAGAAGGGCGCCCAGATCGCCGAGGAGCTCTTCCTGCGCATGCCGATCTTCCGCGCCATGGGCGCCGGCATGGGCCTGGCACCCGGCGGCGCCGCGGCCCGAACCGACCCGACGACCCGACGGCGCCAGCTCCACCTGCCGCCGTTCCTCAAGACCGCCAAGGACTTCGCTCACGAGATCGGCGAGAAGGAGTTCGTCGACCAGTTCCGCGACGTCGTCGCCCAGCGCGGCTTCGCCTACGGCGACCTGGACCTGGTCAATTTCCACGTCTGCATGAAGACCGGCATGCTGACCATCCTGGCCGGCCAGAGCGGCTCGGGCAAGAGCAGCCTGCCGAGGCTCTACGCCGAGGCCCTCGGCTGCCGCGAGGAGTACCTCCACATCCCAGTGCAGCCCAATTGGTTTGACGAACGCGAGGTGCTCGGCTCGGTGAACCCCCTGGCGGGCTTCTACGACCCCTCGCCGGTCGGCCTGGTCGAACGCCTCATCGCCGCTGACGAGGACGCCAGCCGCCAGCGCGGCGGCCTCTACGTGATCTGCTTCGACGAGATGAACCTGGCACGCATCGAGCACTACTTCGCCCAGTTCCTCAGCGTCATGGAGCACCCGGCCGAAGAGCGCGCCCTGCGGCTCTTCAACCGAACCGCCGTCGCCGAGGACGACCCCTACCGCAGCTACGACCTGGTGCCGCTGCACCCGAACACGCGTTTCGTCGGCACGATCAATGTCGACGAGACCACCCACTTCCTCAGCGCCAAGGTCCTCGACCGGGCCCAGTTCATCACCCTGCAGGTGCCGACCCTCGGCCGCGCCACGGCGGTGAGCACGGTCTCGAGCCTGCCCGGCATCACCCCGGTGCCGGCCGAGACCTACAACGCCTGGGCCGCCCCGCGCCAGGTCGCCCCGGAGGTCGTCGAGTTCCTGCGCGACCTCGACGACGCCCTGCGCCTGTCCAACCAGGGCCTCGGCTTCCGGCGCTTCGAGCAGATCCGGCAGTACGTCGCCGGCTCGGCCGGACTGATGAACCAGGACGAGGCCCTCGACTACGCCATGCGACAGGTCGTCCTGCCACGCCTGCGCAAAAACGCGTACCGCTTCGAGGACATGCTCAAACGCCTGCAGGTGCTCCTCAAGGCCGACCGCTTCCCCGGCAGCAGCTCGCTCCTGGAACGCATCGCCGCGACCGAGTCGGACTATGAGTTCTTCCAGCTTCTATGACATCCGCCTCGAGGCGGCCGCCGACGACGCCTCGCGCCGAGTCGTCTTCAACCGCCGCCTCGATGGCCTCGCCCTGCCCTGGCGTGAAGAGACCTGGCAGGAGGTGCGCTACAACGAGGCGATGACCCTGGAGCTGTCGCGCTCGGGCGCCGAC
>JAGVUW010000255.1 GCA_019136035.1 Verrucomicrobiota bacterium
TGTTTGAAAGTCCGGTTCTGGCACCCCTCCAGGGTGCATGGCGTGCAATCCGCGTTTCCGGGGGTCGGGCTGCGCGCGACCCCCGGCTACGATCTGGCACCCCTCCAGGGTGACGGAGTGAGCGCCGCCGCGATCTTCAAACAGCCCTGAGCCGGCCCGGCCTGCGCTGGACGTTCGCCGCAACGGCGCTATCGTGGGAGCCACGGCGGGACTACCTTCGACCCGTCAACGCTGTCGGGTCCGCTCCGGTCATGCCGCCCTGGGAGAGCCGCCATGAAGAGCCTTTTCAGCCGTCGCGCCCCTGTGCTTGTCCTCTGCGCCCTTGCCGCGTGGGTAGCGTCGGCCGCGGCGGCCGACAGCGATGGCGACGGCCTCCCCGACGCCCTGGAGCACCGCCTGGGGACCGACCCGCAGCGCGCCGAGGCAGCGCGTGAGGTGTGGTCGGCGCCGTCCGGCACGGCCGCGACAGCGCCGGCCGGCGCGGCAGTCGGTCGCGACCTGCGACGTGTCACGCTCGCCCACGTCGCCGCCGACCGCTGGCTCTGGATCCTCGAGTTCGCCGATGACTACGAGACGGCGAACTCGAACCTCCTCCTCTACATCGATGCCAACAACAACCCCCAGCGCGGCCAGCGGCACCCGGAACTCCAGGGCACCGACTTCGTCCTGTGGTTCTCCGACGGCGGGCGGTGGTGCCACGCCTACACCGCCACCGGCGAGGGCTCACGGCCGGCGCCGACGCGCTTCGGCGTCGATGGCCGACGTGTCTACCTGTGCACCGACATGACCCTGGCTCAGGTCGACGGCGCCTCACAGGCCCGCGCCTGGGCCCGCAGTGAGCAGCTCGAGCCCCGCCAGGAGATCGCCTCGACCGGATGGTTCGCCGTCACCGCGCCGGCGCAGGACCAGTCCCGCAAGCCCGAGGTGAACCCGTTCGGCGACACGGCGCAGGGCAATGACGAGGATGGCGACGGCCTCAGCGACGGCCAGGAGGCACAGCTCGGCACCGACCCGACCCGGCCGGAGGCCTTCGAGGTCGTCTTTGACAGCGCCGCCGCGCCTGCGGTGCCCGCCCGCACCCGCGCCCGTGCCGAGCACCCGGAGCGCACGGTGCGCCGGCTCTCGGTGGCCAGCGTCGGCGGCGAGCGCTGGGTCTGGTGCGTCGAGTTCGAGGCCGACTACCCGACGCAGAACTCCAACGTCATCCTCTATGTCGATGCCGACAACGACCGGACCACCGGCCGCACGAATCTCCCCGGCATCGACACCATGCTCGGCTGCGCCGACGGCCGGCCCGGGATGACCGCCTTCGCACCCGATGGGCAGCTCCGGAACGGCCCGGCACTGCGCGGCCTCGTCGTCGGACCGCGGCTCTACCTCAGCAGCGACCTGGCCCTGAACCACGCCGATGGCCGTGCACAGTACCGCATCAGCCTGCTCTCCGAGACCCGCACCCCCCCCGCCGCCATCGACCGCGTCGGCGACATCATGGTCAACAGCGCCGGTGCGGTCGACCGGCCCCTGCCCCGCGGCCTGGAAAGCCTCGATGCCAGCCAGGGCATGGCCATGACCCGCGGCCTCGACCTGATCCGCCGTGTCAAGGCCGACCCGGCCAATGCCGTGGTCAAGATCGGCAACTGCGACTTCGAGGGCTTCATGGACGACCTCGGCTCGGAGTACAAGGTGCCCTCGGCGATCCGCACCACCCCCGGCGGGCGGATTCTGGTGAAGGTCCCGCGCACGGGCGCCTTCCACCCCGCCGTGCTGCTCTACGACCAGCCCGGCACCGAGGTCATCGAGCTGCGTCGACAGGGCCAGCGCCTCGGCGTGGCCGTGGCTGCCGAGAATGACAACCGCACGAAGCTCTTCGTCAGCGAGGCGCGTCTGGACCTCCAGGCGGGCGAAGTCATCGAGCTGCGTACCCCCTACAGCGGCGGCAGCTACCGCGTCGAGGATATCCTCTTCCTCGCCGGCATCCCCGAGATCCGGCCGCGGCATCTCGCCATGCAGCACCTCGAGACGAGCCCCCTCTGGGTGGGCGACAGCCCCCGCACCGATGCGGTCCGACTCACCTGGATCACTACCTGGCCGGCCGCCTGCACCGTGACCTTCGACAATCGCACCATCACCGAGGACACGCCCGTGGCCAACCACCGCGTCGTCCTCGACGGTCTCGAGTCCGGACGCGCCTACGACATCACCGTGAGCGCACCCCGCCCCGACGGCAACGGCGCCCTCACCGAGCGCCTGCGCTTCCGCGCCCGGGCGCCGCGGGTGCCGGAAGGGTCCCGCCTGACGCGGGTGCCCCTGCATGTCATCAACCCGTCCGGCGAGGCGGTCCGCGGCTGGCCGGTGACCGCGGGGGTGGCCTTCCCGGCCGGCGTCCTGGCCGCCTCCAGCCGGGTGAGCCTCCTCGACCCCGACGGCAACCCGGTGCCCCTGCAGGCCGCTACCCAGGCGCGCTGGCCGGACGGCTCCGTGAAGTGGTCCCTGCTGAACTTCCGGGCGACCCTGCCGGCCGCGTCGAGCCTGCCCTTCGCCCTGGAGTTCGGCTCGGCGGCGCCAGCGGTGGCGGCGTCGGGCGCGCCCGACGGCGTGCGTGTCGAGCCCACCCCCGAGGGCGTGCGCGTGGTCAACGGGCTCCTGCAGGTCGACCTGCGCCGCGACGCCGTGGCCCTCCCCGGCCGCGTTGCCTGCGACCGCAATGGCGATGGCGTCTTCAGCGCCGACGAGGTCGTCCTGGCCGGCGACGCCGCCGGCGCGGTGGCCCTGGTCGACGCCGAGGGGCGTACGTTCTCCAGCCTGGGACCGGCCGACGCGATCGTCGTCGAGGAGGCCGGACCCGAACGCGCCGTGGTCCTCCTGAAGGGCCGCCACCAGGGCGATGACGGCCAGAGGCTCTTCGCCTGGGAGGCGCGCCTCACCCTCGCCGCCGGCCAGCGCGCCGTGCGCCTCGCCTATACCTTCGGCAACGACACCACCTCCACCGACTTCACGGCCCTGCGTTCGCTGGCGCTGCGCCTGCCCATGGCCGGCGGCGCGGAGCGCTAC
>JAGVUW010000847.1 GCA_019136035.1 Verrucomicrobiota bacterium
GAAGAGTGCCAGGGATCGGCTGCCGCAAAGTCGCCGTGCCAGGCCCTCGTCGCCCAGGCTGCGCCAGGCAAGGAGCGAGGCGACGAGGCTGCCGAGGATCACCCAGATCGGGTCATTCACGACGGCCAGTTCGATGGCGACGGGGAGATCCAGGAGCGAGAGGCCGATGAGGACCAGCGGCAGGAAGCCGATGACGGGGTTCATGACCCGCTGGGGCAGGCTCGCAGCCACCGCCAGGCTGTAGACGGCCAGCGACAGGATGGCGAGCGCCGCCGCCGCCAGCCAGGCCGTCAGGGCGTCGGGGACGGCACAGCGCAGGGCCACCAGGCCGAGGGGGAGATTCACCAGGAGGCCCACCACCGTCAGCACCCGCCGCGGCATCCGGCGATGGCCCGGGAGGAGGAAGGAGAAGGGCCTGACCATGATCTCGTGCTGCAGCGCCGCGGCCGCGATGCCCATGATCAGGCTCACGACCAGGACACTGGCGCAGAGCCCGGCGCGCCGGGTCGTGCGCCCGATGGCCAGCATGACCACCGGGGTCGAGACCAGGGCCATCCAGGCGTAGAAGCACCACAGGACGCGGTGTTGGTAGAAGATGCGCAGGTTGGCAGTCAGGGCGCTCATGGATGGCCCTCCCCAGCGGCCGCCGGGTAGGTCAGGACCAGGCGGTAGAGCTCCTCGAGGGGCAGCGGCAGCGTCTCGACCCGGCAGGCGAGGCCCGAGAGGGCGCGCGACAGGTCGGCCGCTCCGGCGGCGCCATGCAGGGTGACCTCGGCGGTGCCGTCGCCGCGGCGGCATTCGAGGATGCCGTCGAGGGGCAGGGGATGGGGTAGAGCGCCCTGGACAGCGCTGAGGCGCAGGCGGGAGAACTCCTCCTGCAGGCGGTCCAGCGGGAGGTCACGCAGGATGCGTCCGTGGTCCATGATGACGACATGGTCGATGACCTTCTCGACATCGCTGAGGATATGGGACGAAATCACGATGGTGCGTCGGCCGTCCTGGATCAGGCCGATGAGGAGGTCGAGGAAGCGCATGCGTGCCAGGGGGTCGAGGGCGGCCGCGGGTTCGTCGAGCAAGAGAAGCTCCGGCTCGAAGGCGATGGCGATGATGAGGGCCAGGCGCTGGCGCTGGCCCGGCGAGAGGGTGCCGATGCGCGACCCGGTCGCGAGTTCCGACTCGGCCAGGAGGCGCTCCTCGAGAGCCGTGTTCCAGTTCGGGTAGTAGGCCGACACGTAGCGGATGAACTGGCGGACCGTCATCCAGTCGAGGAGTTGGGCATCCTGGTGGACATAGCCGATACGGGCGAGGTGCTCCGGGGCGAGGGCGCGGGCCTCGCAGCCGAGGGTCAGGCACGAGCCGCTGTCGGGGAGGAGCATGCCGATGAGGTGTCGAAGGAGGGTGCTCTTGCCGGCGCCGTTGGCACCGAGGAGGCCGACGATGCTGCCGGGACGGACCTCCAGGCTGACGCGGTCCAGGGCCACCGTCCGGCCGAAACGCTTGGTCAGGTCACGCACCTGCACTGCCGCAGCCACGCCGTTCATCGCTGGTCCCTCCGCTTGCTGTACTCGCGCATCAGATCTCGGTAGAGCGCCGTCGCCTCGTCCTCGCTGATGCCCATCTGGACGGCGCCGGCCGCCGCCGCGCGCAGGGCCTCGCCCAGGAGCGCCCGGCAGTCGCGGTCGCGCTGACGCGGCGCCAGCGGGGCAACGAAGAGCCCGACGCCGCGGCGGCGTTCGAGGAGGCCTTCCGCCTCGAGCAGGGCGTAGGCCTTGCTGACCGTCATCGGGTTGACGCGAATCTGGATGGCCAGGTCGCGTACCGGCGAGAGCTGGGCGCCGGTGGCAAGCCGGCCGGCGAGGATCTGCCGGAAGATCGGCACGCCGCTGTGGTTGTCGAGGTGAATCAGGTCCATGGCCGTCCATTCATGCGCATTAGTACGCTAATACACTAGGACGCAAGTCCGGCGAAAACAAGGGGGCGCCGCAGAAAAAACGTGAGGGCGGGTCTGGTCAGGTCGGCGTTTCGTCCTCGTTCGGGACGTCGACGCCGCTGTGGAGCATGTAGACGGTGGTATAGGGGCAGACGCTCATGCAGACCCGGCAATCGAGGCCGAGGGCAGCGAGCTTCTGTCGCCGTTCGTCGCAGGCGGCCTGGTTGAAGAAGTCCCGGATAGCCTCGCCGCGGTGCCAGAGGTTACCGGAGGGCGCGTGGGCGATGCAGGCCTGGGTGCAGACCAGGCAGGTGCCGCAGAAGGAGGTATCGACGGGCTTGTCGGGGGCAAGGTCGGCGTCGGTGAGGACAGTGGTCAGGCGGACGGCGGAGCCGAAGTCCCAGTTGACGGGGCGGCTGGACTTGCCGATCCAGGCGACGCCGGCCAGGACCGCGACCTCGTCGTGGGTGAGGGCGGGTGTGCCCGGGGTCGGGGTGAGGACCTCGGCGTGGTGGCCGAGGGCGGCGAGGTACTGGAGGGCGATGCGTGCCAGTTCCGCGAGGGCGGCCTGGATAGGCCGTTCCGAGTCAGCCGGGCGCTGGCGGCGTCGGCGCAGGTGCAGGATGGGGTCGGGCGGCAGGGCCATGCCGATGCTGACGGCACGCGGGAAGTCGCGTCGGCGTTCTGCGGGCAGGGCGGTGAGATCGGCGACGCCGACCACCGCGGCGCCGCAGTCCAGGAGGTAGTTCTTAAAGTCGGCGAGGGTCCGCGGTTGTGTTCCGGCGGCTGCCATGTCCATGCGTCACCCCCGACTGGCTGACTGGCCGAATCGCCCACCTAGACAACAGTAGGGCCACCTTTCCACAAGTGCAAGTGTTTCAAGGGGGGCTGATTTGACGTCCGGTTCTGGCACCCCTTCAGGGTGGACAGGGTGAGCGCTGACGCGATCGTCGATCAGCCCTGTGCTGGCCGTCTGCGCGTGGTGCGCCGGCGCGGGGGAGGGGCGTTAACGACGCCGGCCGCCCGGGGGCCTGGCAGGCAGGCTCCCGGGCGGCCGGGTTGGATCGATGCTGAAGCGCGCCGGGGACTACTTGGCTTCCTTCTTGGCCTTCTTCTCGAGGCGCTTCTCCTTGAGGGTCTTCTGCGGCTGCTTCTTGGTGTCCCGTTTGACGTCGTGCGACTTCATGGCTGACCTCCTTGCTGCTGGCGGTGGCACCGCCGTCTACTGTACCACGGTTCCGCGGCGTTTTCCGCTCTTGCCGTCCGAAGCGCCGCCCATCTGCGTTCTGGCACCCCTCCTGGGTGTCTGGCCTGTAGATCCGTAGTTACGGGGGGCGGGCTGAAGCCGCCCCCCGGCTAGGTTCTGGCATCCCTCCAGGATGGCCGTTCAGGCGATCTTCGGGCGGCCCTGGCGTCCGAAGCGCAGGCAGACCGGCCGGGGCACGGCGATCGTCTGGCCGGTGAAGCAGAGCCGACCGGTTTCGATGTTGACGGCGAAGGCGCTGATGGTGTCCGAGTTCTGTCCTGCGGCCAGGATCCATCGGCCGCTGGGGTCGAGGGTGAAGCTGCGCGGGAAGGCGACCTCGACGGGGGTGGCCTCGAGCCAGGTGAGGCGGCCGTTGTCGGGGTTGATGGCGAAGACCGCGAGGCTGTCATGGCCGCGGTTCGAGGCATAGACGAAGCGCTGGTTCGGGTGGATGTGGATATCGGCGCACCAGGTGGTCATGCTCGTTCCCGGCGGCAGGGCCGAGAGGCTCTGCACCTCGGTGGGGGCGAAGGGCTCCTGGGGCGAGGTTCGCGTGAAGACGGACACCGTCGAGTCCAGCTCGTTGACCACGTAGAGCCAGCGGCCGTTGGGGTGGAAGGCGAGGTGTCGCGGTCCGGCCCCGGGGTGGGTCCTGAGAGCCACCGGGGGGACAGGCCGGAGGGTGCCGGCCTCGGCGTGGTAGATGAAGACCCTATCGAGGCCGAGATCGCAGGCGTAGAGCAGGCCGCTGGCCGGGTCGGGGGTGATGGAGTGGGCGTGAGGGCCCTCCTGGCGTTCCGGGTCGGGGCCGCGGCCCTCGTGCTGGATGGTGCAGGACAGCGGCGCGAGGCGGCCGTCGGGCAGGACCGGCAGCATCGACACCGAGCCCGTGCTGTAGTTGGCGGCGAAGACAGCGTTGCCGTCTTTGGCGAGGCTGACGTGGCAGGGGCTGCCCCCCCCGGAGAGCTGACGGTTGAGGAGGCGCAGGGCGCCGTCGGCGGGATCGACGGCGAAGGCGGCGATGGCGCCGGACTTGACGCCGTCGGTGCTGGCGGTTTCGCTGCCGCTGTAGAGGATATCGCCGCGGGCGTTGAAGTCGAAGAAGGTCGGGTTGGCGGCCTCGGCCGCCAGGTCGACGTCGGCCATGCGGCCGGTGGCGGGATCAAAATGCAGCCGGTAGATGCCCTTGCTGCCCGTGGCGGTGTAGGTCCCGATGTAGACCGGCACGCCGTTGCTGTCTGCCAGAGCCATCGCTCTATCTCCTGAAAGTGTATACGCCGCGAGGCACGACAGCCCGGCAGCCTCGGACTACGCCCACCAGCCTGTCCACGGCGACAATACCATCCGCCGCGGCGTTGCGGCACCGCGGCGATTGGGCAGATCCGACCGGATCCTCAGGGGTGCGAGAAGGTCATGACCTTGACCTCGACGCCCTGCACTGCCGTGAGGCGGCGCTTGAGCGAGTCGCAGTCCGCGGCGCTGCCGACGAACTCCAGGACGAGGAGCCCGTTGGGGGCGCCGGCAGCGCCGGTGCCGAGTTCGTGGAGGCCGAGCCGCGTCTTGATGTGGGCACCGAAGTCGGTGAGGACATTCTGCACGTCGATGGCGTGCTTGACCCGGTCCGTCACGTGCACGCCGACGATGATGTGATCCTTGCAGTCCATGGCTGTCTCTCCTGTCTGGGCCATCACGACGTACGACGTTCCGCGGTCCCGGGAACCCGCGCCGACTCTCATCCCCGCCCCGCCCTTCGTCGCCGTCCCGCCCCGGCGCACTCCGGCGCCCGCTGCTCGTATGAGAGGGATCGCGTCGTTGCGCTGTCGACGCGGCTGCGGCTCGTGGACGCGTTCGCGTCTGCGCACACTCGCCCTTCTATGTGGGCCGTCAAGGTGCTGCGCTGCTTTTCTGTTCTCTTGCCTTCCCTGCTCCTCAGTCTGAAGGCTCCCGTGCCCTGCGTTCAGAGCTTGGGGCCAG
>JAGVUW010000147.1 GCA_019136035.1 Verrucomicrobiota bacterium
CGGACGAGGTCGCCGGTGAGGGCGACCGTGGGGCCGCGGCGGTCGCTGGCGTAGTCGAGGCGGGCCTTCCAGGCGTGGTCGATGTCGTGGCGGGGGGGTCGCGGGCGGCCCTCGCCGTCGAGGCTGACGCTGCCCGCGAGGGCGTCGGCGGCCGCGAAGCGCAGCTCGACGGCGGACTGGTCCGGGAGGCCGTCGCCGGTGTAGAGGACGCGCAGATCGAGGCGGCGCGCGGCGGGGTCGTAGGTCGCCGTGGCGGCGTTGACCGGCACCGCGTTGCCGGCGACGGTGAGGATGGCATGCGTGAGGTCCGGATGGCCGTCGGCCTCGCTGAAGACGATGCTGACGCGATCGCCGTCCCAGGGCTGGTCGGGCGCGGGGGTGGTGGCCGTGATGGCGAGGGCCTCGCCGACCTCGATCGGGCGCGGCGGCAGGCGCCGCGGCGTCTCCCCGCCGAGCTGTTCAGCGTGGACGAACCAGGTCCCGGTGCCGTCGGCCTCGAGGCGCACCGAGGGCGCGGTCAGCACCTCGGCGGTTGCCGGCGGCGGCGCGTCGGCCTGTCGCGACAGCCAGGCACGCCAGCGCCAGGCGGTCGCGGCATCATCGCCCCAGGTGACGCCGACGGCGCGGCCGCCGGCGTCGTGGAGGCGTACCGCGTCGAGGTAGTAGACTGCCCCGGCGGGATTGCCGCCGAGGCCGGCGTTGAGGTAGCCCTCGTGGAGCATGCCGACCATGACCCAGGCCACGCGGTAGGACGAGCGCCAGGGGAAGCGCTGGCGGGCCCAGCGTCCGAGGTCCCAGCGCAGGTGGTGCCACTGGCCGTCGGCCGGGATGCCGGCGTCGGGGCCCAGGCGGGCGCGGTTCGGGGCCTCCTCGCGAGGGCCGGTCAGCGGCACGAAGGCGAGCTCGGCCGGGAGGTCGGCCCAGGCGAGGTAGAGGTTCACCTGGGCTCCCGGCTCGACCGCGGCGTCCATCTCGAGGACGACATCGCGGCCGAGGTCGACGCCGTGGAAGGGCAGCCGCACGCCGGCGTCGCCGCCGCCGTGGAGGTTCTCCAGGCGCAGCGCCTGGCCCTGGTCGGCGCGGGCCACGCGGGTGATCTCGACACTCTGGTCGCCATTCCAGGGGGCGACGCCGTCGATGCCGTCCTCGAACTCGAGGGCCTTCCCGGGGTGGGTCACGACGCGCAGCTCGGGCAACGCCGCCGGCGCCGCCGCCTGGGGCGGCACCGCCGCCGCGGGCGCTGCCGGCGCCGCGCCGATGTCGACCACCCGGCGGCACTGACGGTAGCTGATCTTGGCACGGGCGATGACGATGCTGTTGTGCTGGGTCCAGAGGGCCAGACGCTCGGGGGTCAGGGGCTCGGGATCGACCGCCGAGAAGACCAGGACATTGTCGAACCACGCCTCCAGGCGGGGGCCGGTGCGGCGCAGCTTGACGAAGTACCAGGCGCCATGCACGGGCCGGCCGCCCGGGTCCCAGTCGACCTCGATGGCGCGCGCCTTCGGCGAGCGCTGGCGGCCGCGCGGCACCAGCTCGAGGTCGGAGGTCGCCAGGACCTCGTCGAGGCGGTACAGCCGCGAGGTGGTCTCGGTCCACATCGGGTCCCAGGCGGTGATGAGGAGGTTGTAGCCGCTGAAGAGCTCGCCGGGGCGGCTGGCCATGGCCACGTTGATATCGCCGACGCGCGGGTAGTACATGCGGTCGGCGCCCTCCATCATCTCCTCCTGGCGCATGCGCATGCCGGCGTAGTACTCCAGGGTGAAGTCGCCCGCGAAGGCGAATTTGCTCCAGAGGGCGGCGACGCCCATGCTGTTGCCATTCATGTGGGACCACCGCGGGTCGCAGGCGAAGCGGTTGGTGACCTCCCACTGTCCGACCGGCGTCCAGTCGACGGCGGCGCGTTCGAAGAGCTCGTCGATGACCTGGGCGCGTTCGGCGGCGATGTGGATGAAGTCGAGGGGCGCGGGGACCTGCAGGCCGAGGCTGCGGCCGGTGAGGGGCTCCGGGTCGCTGATGCAGAAGAGCTCGAGGCCGTCGATGCTGGCCCAGATGGCCTGGCCGTCGCGGTGCAGCTCGAGGGTGCCGTAGCTCTCGGTGTCCGGCGTGCGCGGCCGGGTGCCGATCTTCTCATCGACCATCTGCTGGCCGGGCAGGACCTGCCGCGGGCCGGGCACGAAGCGCGCCTGCGCCAGGGTGCGGCGTTCGCGCGAGAGAGTGATCATGCCGGCATCAGGGTCGACCCGTGTCTCGAGGCTGTAGCCCCGGCCGGGCTGGATCTCGTCGAGACCGAAGAAGAAGGCGAGGCGGTCCTGGACGGGGGCGCGGATGCGGAAGGCGCCATAGAAGTCGCCCTGATGGACGAAGCGCTGCGGGAAGTCCTCGGCGGCGTCGTCGGGGCGCAGCCGCAGCCAGGCGAAGCGTGTCGAGGCCCAGCCCTGCATGTACGGGTCGTCGGCGAAGCGCTCGACGGCGGCCGGTGCCTCCCAGTTCTCGTCGGCCTCGGCGAAGAGCCGGCAGGCGTAGAAGGCGGCCGGTGAGCGCCCTGCGACGACGAGGCCGACCGGCCCGGCCAGATCGGCGGCGTCCGAGCCCGGGCGCAGGCGCAGGCGGGTGACGTCGTCGCTCTGGATGCGCAGGACGCCATCGCGCGAGTCGACCGCGAGGCGAACCGGACCGTCCGGCGGGAGGGCGCAGGCGGTCTCGGCCAGGATCGTCGTCTCGCCGGCGCCGACGCGGCTGACGCTGACGCGCCCGCCGTCCTGTCGTTGCCAGAGGATGCGCAGGTGGCTGCCGTCGTCGCGATAGCCGACGGCCAGGCCGAAGGCGGCGTCCGTTGCCGCCTCGACGGTGGTCTCGAAACGCTGTGCCGGCCAGCCCGCCCAGCCGAGGGTCGCGATGGCCACGGTGGCGTCGCCCCAGCCGCGCTGGCCATGGCCGGTGAAGCGGCAGTCGCCGCTGTCGGTATCCATCGTCCAGTCGCCCGAGCGGGGCTGCCAGGCATCGACGCCGAGCAGCGCCGGGGAGTCCAGCTCGAGGCTGTCGAGCGAGCGCACGCTGACGTCGTCGAAGTAGGTCTCGTGGGTGCCGCGCGCGTAGAGGCCGATGCGGCCGCCGCGGCAGGATGCGTCGCGTTGGCGCAGGACCTCGACGTCGTCGACGAGGACGCGGATGTCGTCGCCGCATTGGCGCACTGCCAGGCGGTACCACGCCTCGGCCCGGCCGGTGACCGTGGCGCTCGCCAGGAGGCGCTCCTGGCCGCGGCGGCGCTCGATCAGCTCCAAGGGCGCCGGGCGCAGCCCCAGGGAGTGAAGGCCCCAGCGCACCAGCCAGTGCGTCTCCGCGTCGCGGGCCGCAAAGACCAGGCCGACGTCGCTCTGGAATGAGCGCACCGAGACCGCTACCTCGTAGTCGGACCAGAAGGCCTGGCCAGTGAGGATGAGGGCGCCGTCGGGGCCGGTCCCGGAGAGCGAGAAGGGATTCGGGCTGCGGCTGGCGTCGGGCTCGCGGCCCTCGCGGATGCGCGCGTCGGGGTTGGCGTGAATGCGTTCCATGACCGAGTAGAGCCGCCACTGGCCGCTGGCCGGCTGCCAGAGGCCGAGGTCGGCGGCCTCCTCTTCGGTGCGCATGAAGTCGTCGCCAAAGGTGAACGGTTCGACACGCTGGTAGCTCGTGCCGGCCACCTCGGCCTGGCCGGGGCCGGTGCGGCTGGCCAGGGCGCCGCGGCCGAGGCCGGGGTTGAGCACGCGTGCCAGACGGCCCGAGGGCCCGACGACCTCGAGGACGTGGGCGCGGCTGCGAATCTCCACGGCGCCGCCGCGGGCCAGCGACGGGGGCAGGGGCGTCGTGCCGCGGCAGAGCACCGCCGCGACGCCGCCGCGCCGGCGCTCCAGGGTGTAGCCCTGCGCATCCCAGACAAACCGCGCGTAGTCGTCGACGTCGACCACCGCAAAGGCGAGGTCGAGGGCGCTGAAGGCACGGCTGCCGGCCGGCGGGGCGAGGGTCACGGTGAGGGTGTAGTGGTCATTCCTCGCCTGGGTCGCCGGCCGGTAGGTCCCGGCGCTCAGCGGCAGGTCCGCGGCGCTGAGACAGGGCGCCGCCAGGCCGATCAGGGCCAGCGGCAGGCAGCGCCGGAACGCCGCCAGGATGCGACGGGAGTTGCAAAGCGGATAGGACATGGTGGTTGCTCTGCGTCAGCGCCAGTGGCGTTTGCGGGTCTCAGGACGACAGCGGCCAGCCCGCCGGCCCCGGGGACACGCGCGCGGCGCCCACGAGAGCATAGGCCAGGCAGCCCGAGGGACTACTGTAGCCAAACTGTCGGCAGATGCGAGCCCGCGTCCGCCGGCGCGCCAGGATGGGGACTCTGGGGACTCTGGCCGTGGCTCAGGGGGCCGGCCGCCGCGACCGCGGCGGCTGGGAGGCGCTCCCTCTCCCCAGTGTCCCCTGTGTCCCCAGTGTCCCCTATGTCCCCTATGTCCCCAGTGTCCCCTGTGTCCCCTATGTCCCCAGTGTCCCACCCCAGCGTCCCGCTGCGGCCCCTGCCTGCCCGCCGGGGGCGGGCGCGCTGTCAGGCCGCGGCGGCGGGGTGGTAGTGGATGGTCACCCGGCGGATCAGGGCGTTGGCAGAGAGCAGCGCCCGCTCGACCTCGGAGGCGATGTCGTCGCCGGCGCGGACGGAGAGAGCGCCGTCGATGCCGATAGTGACATGGACGACGAAGTAGGGCCCGAAGCGATGGGCCAGGACCTCCTCGACAACGCGCACCCCGGCGACGTTCGCGAGGGCGGCGCGCACTTCGCTCTCGAGCGCGTCGCCCGGGACGGCATCCATCAGCTCGGCGGCGGACTCGCGCAGGATCTGCACGCCGGTGGTCAGGACCACCAGGGCGACGCCGGCGCCGACCAGCGGGTCGGCCCAGCCCAGCCCGCAGACGCTCCCCAGGATGCCCAGGGCCGCGCCGGCGCCGGAGACGATGTCGTTGCGGTGGTCGCGCGCCAGGGCCAGGATGGCCGCGTTGCCGGTGTCGCGGGCGACGCGGCGTGACCAGATCGTCAGGATCACCTTGGCGACGATGGTCACCAGGGCCACCCAGAGGGCCGCCGAGGCCACCGGCACGGGCGGGCTGAGGCCCTTGACCAGGTCGTAGGT
>JAGVUW010000678.1 GCA_019136035.1 Verrucomicrobiota bacterium
GACGGCCGTTGAACGGGAAAGCCATCTATGCTGGTTGAGAGCGTCAGCGACATCCTCGACGAGAAGGCGCGCCGGGAGTCTTCCGGGCATGGCCACAGCGAGACCTCGCGCATCGGCCTGGCCCTCTTCGGCGGCATTCTGGTGCTGAACTCGTATCTCGCCGACCGCTTCTTCCCGGGTGTGATCGACCCGTTTGCGGCGATGCTCAGCGGCCTCCTGGGGGCGCTGGTGCTGGCCCTGCCGATCTTCTGGGCGGCGGGCCGCGACCTGATTCAGGGCAAGGTGTACATGAACGAGCTGGTGGCCCTGGCGCTCCTGGCGGCCTT
Organism: Verrucomicrobiota bacterium; assembly: GCA_019136035.1. Classification (GTDB taxonomy): domain Bacteria; phylum Verrucomicrobiota; class Lentisphaeria; order Oligosphaerales; family JAFGRS01; genus JAGVUW01. Next base: position 327 of record JAGVUW010000678.1, read on the forward strand.
TGCCAACGGCGAGTACCGCACCGCCGGCGCGATCGCCTTCTTCATGCTGGTGACGATCACCCTGGAACGCCGCACCGCGATCGGGGCCGAGGCGGCGATCGAGGCGGTGGTGCGTCTGACGCCGCGGGTGGCGCGGCGCCTGGTCGATGGCCGCGAGGAGCAGGTCGACGCGTTCGACGAACTCCGCGTCGGCGATGTCTGCCGCGTGCGTCCGGGCGAGAACTTCCCGGCAGACGGCGCGATTGTCACGGGCACCAGCTCGGTGAATCAGGCCTCGATCACCGGCGAGTCGCTGCCGGTGGACAAGGCGGTCGATGACGAGGTCTACGCCGGCACGCAGAACCTGACCGGCCTGGTCGACTTCCGGGTGACCCGCATCGGCACCGACACCACCCTGGGCAAGGTCCGCCACCTGATTGCCGACGCCGAGCGCTCGAAGCTGCCGATCATGCGCATGATCGACCGCTATGTCGGCTACTACACCCCGACGGTGCTGATGATTGCGGCCTTGGTGTGGTTCTTCACCCGCGACATCAACCGCGTCATTGCGGTGCTGGTCATGTCCTGCCCCTGCGCCCTGGTCATCGCCACCCCGTCGGCGGTGATCGCGGCCATCGCGGCGGCCTCGCGCCTGGGCATCCTGATCAAGGATATCTCGCTCCTGGAAATCGCCGCGCGAGTACGGGCCGTGGTGTTCGACAAGACCGGCACCCTGACCGAAGGCAAGCTGGAGGTGGCGCGGCTGCAGCCCGCCGACGGCGTCGAGCTGGCCGAGCTGCTCCTGGTGGCCACGACCACCGAGTACCACAGCAACCACCCGGCGGCCGAGGCCATGAAGCGCCTGGCGCGCCAGGCCGGCATCGCCTGGCAGGACCCGAGCGAGTACGCCGAAGTCGCCGGCAAGGGCGTCCGGGCCGTCTTCGAGGGCCGCACCTGCCGCGTGGGTCGCGAGACCTGGCTGCAGTCCGAAGGCCTGGACACGGCGCCGCTGCGGCCCTCGCTGGCCGAGCACGAGCACGCCGGCATGAGCGTCGTCTTCGTGGCCCGTGACCAGCAGCTCATGGGCTGGATCGGGCTGCGTGACGCCACCCGCGCCGTCGCCGGCGAGGCCGTGCGGCAGCTCCACGAGCTGGGCGTCCGGCACTGCGCCATGGTCACCGGCGACAACGAGACGGTGGCCCGCAACGTCGGGGCGCAGATCGGCATCACCGAGATCGAGGCCGGCTGCCTGCCCGAGGAGAAGGCGGCCTACGTGCATCGCCTGCGCGAAGCCGGCCAGCTCGTGGCGGTGGTCGGCGACGGCGTCAACGACGCCCCGGCCCTGGCGGCCGGCGACATCGGCATCGCCATGGGCGCCATCGGCAGCGACGTGGCCATCCAGAGCGCCTCGGTGGCCCTGATGAACAACGACCTGCGGCGCATCCCGTTCTTCTTCGCCCTGGCCCGCAAGGCGCGGCTCTTCATGAATCAGAACCTGGCCATGGGGCTGGGCTTCATCCTGCTGGGGCTGTACTTCTCCACGGTCGGCATCGTCACCCCGGTGATCGCGGCCGTGCTGCACAGCGCCAGCTCGCTGATCATCATATTCAACAGCGCCCGCCTGGTCCGGGCCGGCGAAGAGCTGCAGGCCAGCGAAGCGGCCTGACCCCCCCGGCAGATGGTGGCTGACAGACGCGGAGCGAGACACGTCCATGGCAGGCAACACCCCCGAGATTGTCGTTGAGGCCCGCGGCCTGACCAAGATCTTCAAAGACTTCTGGGGCCGTCCGAAGGCGCGCGCCGTCAACGGCATCGACTTCACGGTCCGCCAGGGCCAGGTCTTCGGCCTGCTCGGGCCTAACGGCTCCGGCAAGTCGACCACCGTCAAGATGATCCTCGGGCTGCTCTATCCGACGCGCGGCAGCCTGCGCGTCTTCGGCGAGAATCCCGATGACGTGGCAACCAAGCAGCGCATCGGCTACCTTCCCGAGGAGACCTACCTCTATAAGTACCTCACCGCCCAGGAGACCCTGGACTTCTTCGGGGCCCTCTTCGCCCTCTCCCCGAGCGAGCGGGCACAGCGCTCGCGCCAGCTCCTCGAGATGGTCGGCCTGGCCAACTCGTTCAACCGCCCGGTCGGCGAGTTTTCCAAGGGCATGGCCCGACGCATCGGCCTGGCCCAGGCCCTGGTCAACGACCCGGACCTGGTCATCCTCGATGAGCCGACCAGCGGCCTGGACCCGCTCGGCTGCCGCGAAGTCAAGGACATCATCCGCCTCCTGGCCCGGCGCGGCAAGACCGTCATCCTCTCGAGCCACCTCCTGGCGGATGTCCAGGACGTCTGCGACGACGTCGTCATCCTCTACGGCGGCAAGATCCGTTCGCAGGGGGCCCTGCGCGAGATCCTCAAGGTCGAGGACCGCACCCGTGTCCTGACGCCGCGCCTGGAGGAGTCCAAGGTGAAGGCCCTGCGGGGCTGGCTGGCGGGGCAGGGCATCGCCGGCGAGGTCAGTGTCGACCACCCGCAGCGCGACCTCGAGGACTTCTTCCTCGACGTGGTCCGGGCGGCGCGCGATGCCAGCCTGGAGACGGCCGGGGCCCAGTCCGGCGGCCAGATTGCGGCCTACCTGCGCGGCAGCGGCGCGGCGGCCCAGCCCGAGGCGGTGCTCGAGGCCCTGGCGCAGGACACGCCGCCGGCGGCGCCGACGGCGGCAGCCGAAGCGGCCCCAGCCGCG
>JAGVUW010000116.1 GCA_019136035.1 Verrucomicrobiota bacterium
CTGGTCCCGACGCGGAGGCCCTGCAGGGCCGGCACAAAGGCGGTCGCGAAGAAGGTCCGCGCCGGGATCTCATCGCGGTAGAGCTGCTGGCGTGTGACCACCTGCCAGCCGGCGCCCTCGGCATGGGCGCGCTCGACCCAGACCACGTCGACGCTGTGGATACAGCCCTTGAGGACGGCTCCGGACTCTGCCAGGGCCGTCCCCAGGCGCATCTGCTGCAGGAGCACGCCGGCGCGTTCGCCGTCGGTCTCGAAGCGGATGAAGTGCTTGCTGTCGAAGAAGCCCTCCCAGCCGCCGATGCGGTCCTGTCGCAGCCCGAGGCTGCCGCGAATCTCGTCGAAGAACGCCGGCGTGGCGCGTTCCGGCGCCGGCTGACGGAACAGCGCCAGGCCTTCGTGGACGGCCATGCGCTCGGCATCGATGACCACCAGGTCGTAGTAGTCGATCGGGAGGTTCGGGAAGACGGCCTCCGTGCCGTCGGCCGAGAGCTTTCCGAGCCAGGGCTTGAGGTGCTCGCGTTCCGCCTCGGTAGTGCCCTGACGGGAGACGCGGTCCTTGCGATTCTTGCGGCCGTAGGCGACCACCAGGCGGCGCGCGCCGGGGGTGGCGAAGCGTACCGTCAACTGCCCGGGGTACTGGGCCGGATCGGTCGGGTTGGCGTAGAGGTACGTACCCACCGGCACGACACTCCCGCCACCGCGCGCCGCCAGCGCCGCCGCCACGACGACCACCGCGGCCCAGCGCATCCCCGTCGATCTGTGGTGTGGCGTCATTTTGCCAACCTCGCCGCTTCCGCGGCCAGCGGGTGATTCGGGTATTCCCTGGCGACCTTGGCGAAGGCCTCACGGGCCCGAGCCGCGTCACCGGCTTCAGCCAGGACCCTGCCGCGCTCCATCTCGACCTCAGGGAGATTCGGCAGCAGCGGATCGAGCAGCATGGCGCCATCGAGCTCGCCAAGGGCGCCGTCGAGCCACCCGAGACGCCGCCAGAGGCGGGCCCGCGCCAGGCTCAGGCTGCCGTTGTTGCGGTCCACCGGCGCGATCTCGGACCACTCGTTCAGGACGTCCCAGGCCTCGATGACGAAGTCGGCCTTGAGGAGGTCCTGGAAACGCTGCCGCAGGGCATTGCCGCGCACCACCGCCACGCGCTGCTCGTCGGCCTTCTCACGACGCCCCAGGAGGGCCTCGAGGTGCTTCCGGGCGGCGGCCGTGTCGCCCTGCTGAAGCGCGAGGTCGAGAGCCAGCTCGATCGGCAGGGCGCTGCCGCGCTCGGCACGGCTCTCGAGCGTCCGCAGGATCTCGCCGGCCCAGGCCATGTCACGCACGCCGAACAGGGCGAACTGGCCGGCCTCGCGGGCCGACGCCTCCCAGGCCTTGCCGGGGCGGCCCTTGAGGCGCTCGGCGTAGGCCTGACGGGCCTTCTCCGGAAAGCGCCGGCCGGCAGCCCGCGAGAGCTCGACCAGGGCGTCGCGGCGGTAGCTCTCCTCGGCCTTGCGATCCGCGAGGATGGCCTCGCAGACCGGTATCACCGCCTCGTTGAGCGGGACGACACTGAGGAAGCTCAGGTAGCCGCGCAGGGTGGCGGCATCGATGTCCTCCAGGGGCTGCTCGAGGATGAGGCGGGTGTAGTGGTCGACGTCCTCGGGTTTGAGGATCGAGCGTGCCGTCGGCAGGGCCTCGCTGATCTGGACCAGGCCGCGTGCCGTCACCTGGCCCTGGGTGCAGCTCACGCCGCGGCTGGCCAGTCCCGGCAGCACGCGGGTGCACGACACGCCCTTGAAGCGCGCGCCGTCCTCAAAACGCCAGGCCGACTCGCGGCCGTTCGCCACCTCGAGACGGACCTCGGTGAACTGCGCCCCGCCATAGCCGATATACGACAGCGCCTCGACGCCGAAGGCCGGCATCGGCGCATCGCGGTAGCGCGCCTCTACACGCTCGCAGGTGGCCTTGCCCGACTGCACGTAGCCCGCCGGCGGCAGGACGCCCTTGCTCTTGGCGTCAGTCCAGGTGCCGAGCAGCGCCATCATCGTGCCACCGAAGTCGACGACCACCAGGCGGACGCGGTGCGGCCCGGCGCTGAGCGTGACCGCCTTGCGGCACTCGCCGCGGGCGGCGTCGGCAGCGTAGTGCCGGCCGTGGCGCTCCAGGACCATGGCGTCGTCAACGAAGAGGTAGCCGGCGTCGTCGGTGACGATCATCAGGGTGGTATCGCCCGCGCGCGCGACGTTCAGGTGACCCTCGAAGACCAGGATGCAGGCGTCGGTGGAATCGACCGGGTTGAACGATTGCTCGATGCGGTCGCAGAAGACCTTCCCCAGACTCTCGCTCTGGCGCAGCAGCGCCTCGACCTCGGACCAGTTCCGTGACGGGCCCTCGGGGAGGGTGCGCACATCGAGGGTGAGGTTCTCCAGGAAGCCCTTGCGGAGCACCGGGGCACGGCCCTTCGAGCCAAAGTACAGGCAGAGGCCGCGGCAGGGCGCGTTGCCCTTGACCAAGGCCAGGGCCGTGTTGCCGGCGCCTTTGCCTAAGGGCATCAGCCGCAGGGGATTGCCGTCCTGGTCGAAGGCATAGAGGTCCATCCCGTCCTCGGCGCCCAGACCGCAGACCGGCACCGCTACCGCATAGCCGGCATCACGATGCGAGGGCTGCTCGGTGACCTTGAACAGAGCCCGGTACGGCGAATCGCCGTGGTGCCAGGACAGCCTCTCGGCGCCAACGCCGCGCGAAGCCAGGCCGAGGAGGGCCAGGACCGCACCGATGAGGGTCACGCCGTTACGCCAGGAAGTCTGCCGCCAGGAGGACCGTCTGTGCATGCGCCGTATCTCCGGTCAGAGCCGTTCGCGCCGCCGCGCGGTGCCATCCAGTGTAACCTGCCTGAACTCACTTGCCAACCGACGACCCTCGCAAGAGACACCGGGGACACCAGGGATGCGGACGCCCGACCCCCGACCCCCGACCCCCGACCCCCGACCCCCGACCCCCGACCCCCGACCCCCGAGCCCCGACCCTCGACACCTGACGCCCGACCCCCGACACCTG
>JAGVUW010000464.1 GCA_019136035.1 Verrucomicrobiota bacterium
CGGCACCACGGCCAGGAGCAGCCCGATGGCGGCACGGCGGGACAGGCGGCTGAAGTGGATCATGGCCAGGCTCACGGCCGCCAGCACCGCCAGGGAGCGGATGCCGCTGCAGGCCTCGTCGACCCCGAGCTGGCCGGCAGGGAAGTTCAGGACACTGCCCTGGCGCGACACGGTGACGCCCAGGCCGCGCAGGACCAGGGTGCTGATCCAGGCCGCGAGCTGCTGCAGGGGAATGGTAACGCGGTTCAGCAGGAAGGACGGCACCGGCACCGCCAGGAGCAGGAAGCCCAGCGGGAAGGCCAGGCGGCGCAGGCCACTCAGGCCGCTGGCGAGCCAGGTCATGCCGACGACGACCAGGACCAGGCCCAGCCCGGCGAGGAACATGGCAATGACGCCGCGCGGCACGAGCGCGAGCTCGTACCAGCGCGCCATCAGGACCATGAGGACCCCCGCGATCAGGGGCAGGCCGCCGACGAGCTGGTGCGGTCGGAAGCCCCAGGGCACGGCCGCGCGCAGGCGCCAGGCGGCGTAGGCCGCGATCACCGGCACGAGGAAGCCGTGCGAGAAGTTGCCATCGGTGCGGTAGACGCCGGCCAGGCCCGCCAGGGTCGGCCAGGCGAAGACGAGAAGCCCCAGCGAGAGCGGGAGGAGGAACGCGACGGGCGGCACCGCCTCGGGCGGCGGCAGCACCGTCGGCGGCGAGGCCGAGCCTGGGCTGGTCTTCACGGTCACCTCAGTCAAGCACACCTCCCCCCACCGTACCGATCCGCCGGCGTGCAGTGACGCCTCAGCCGCCAGGCCATGGCAGGCCCCCCGCGACAACGGTCGGGGCTCGCCCGGCGGCGCGTAACGCGGTCGGGTCAGCAGCGGTGGTACTCCCGGTACCACTCGACGAAGCGCGGAATGCCGACCTGGATAGGCGTCGCGGGCTCGAAGCCGAGCTTGCGGCGGGCGCGCTCGGTGTCGGCGTAGGTCGCCGGGACATCGCCAGCCTGCATCGGCAGCATCGTCATGGTCGGCTCGATGCCGAGGGTCCGGCCGAGGATACCGATCATCTCCATGAGGTCCTCGCTGCGGTGGTTGCCGAGGTTGAAGATCTCATAGCGATCGAGGCCGTCGGCGGTCAGGGCCCCGCGCAGGCCGGCGACGATGTCGTCGATGTAGGTGAAATCGCGGCGCATGCGGCCGTGGTTGAACACCGGTATGGGGCGCCCGGCGAGCATCGCATCAGTAAACAGCCACATGGCCATGTCGGGGCGTCCCCAGGGGCCGTAGACGGTGAAGAAGCGCAGGCCGATAGTCTGCATGTCATAGAGGTGGCTGTAGGCGTGCGCCATCAGCTCATTGGCCTTTTTCGTGGCCGCGTAGAGGCTGATGGGGGTGTCGACGCGGTCGTCCTCGCTGAACGGCAGCTTGGTGTTGCCGCCATAGACGCTGGAGCTGGAGGCGTAGACCAGCCGCGGGCGCGGCGTGGCGTGCCGGCAGACCTCGAGGATGTTCAGAAAGCCCTCGAGGTTGGAGCGGCTGTAGACGAAGGGATGCTCGAGGCTGTAGCGCACCCCGGCCTGGGCGGCGAGGTTGCAGACCGCCTCGGGGCGGGTCTCCGCCACCAGCGCCTGCAGGCGCGGCAGGTCACAGAGGTCCATCTCGACGCCGCGATAGCCCGGGTAGCGCTCGAGCAGGGCATGGCGTTCGCGCTTGAGTCGGACCGCATAGTAGTCGTTGAAGTTGTCGATACCGACGACGTCCTGTCCGGCCTCGAGAAGGGTCCGGGCGAGATGGAAACCGATGAAACCGGCGGTGCCTGTGATCAGTGTGCTCATGGGCTCGTGAGGGGCTGAGAGTGAGGGAGTCCGGGTTGGGTTATGCGCTGGTCCTGCCTGGCGCGGCCGCGTGGCCGCCCCTGTGACTCATGGTTCCTGCCGCCGCCCGGCGCGGCCGGTCGGGCGGCGCCGTCCGGGGTAACATAGCCCCGCGGGGTGCCGTTGCCGCCAGGACGACGTTCAGGCGCTGGCATGGGCGGCCTCCTGCGCCGGCGTCGCGCCGGTGGGCCGCATGGCCAGCAGGCGGGGCACCTGGTCGTTGAGCAGTCCGCGCAGGCGGCAGAGGAGCTCCAGGCGTCCGGGCAGGAGGAACTGATCGCCGTCGACGATGCTGCTGGCGACCAGCCTGGCCGGCGCGCGGGTGGGTCCAGCCATGACCTGCAGGCAGACCTGCCACGACTCGGATGCCGACGCGGTGCCGGCGCTGCCCGGCAGGCGCCAGGTCAGCTCGAAGCCCGGGCGGTCGCCGCCCGGGATGGAGAGATGTGCCTCGTCGATGTCGAGGGCCTTCAGGGCGACGCCGCAGTGCGTCCAGAGTTCGTCGAGGGTGGTACAGCGCGCCAGGTGGTGCGCGCAGCGTTCGACCGCGATGCGGGCATGGCCGCTGGCCTCGCGGCAGTGCCAGTCGCGGGCGAAGCGGGTGCGCAGGTCAGCGAGGCGGAAGGCACCGAGGATGCGCACACAGACGAAGACCATGATCCCCATGGCGCCAAACACCATCAGCATCAGCTCGCGGTCCGCCGTGATGCTGAGCACGGCGCCGACACAGAGGGCGATGCAGATGCTGTAGATGATCAGCACGGCGCGACGCTGGCTCAGGCCGAGGGCGAGGAGGAGGTGGTGGATGTGCTGGCGGTCGGGCGCCGACATCGGCAGGCCGCGGCTCCAGCGCCGCACGATGGCCAGGCCGGTATCGGTGATCGGCAGGCCGAGAGCGATGACGGGTATGAGCAGGGCCACGGCGGTCTCGCTCTTGCGGCTGGACATGATGGCCAGAGCCGCGATCAGGAAGCCGATGGTGTTGCTGCCCGAGTCGCCGAGGAAGATGCGGGCCGGGTTGAAGTTGAAGACGAGGAAGCCGAGGATGCCGCCCGCCAGGCAGCCCATGAGCAGCATGCCGCTGGTGTTGCCCATCATCTGCCCGACCAGCATGAGGGTGATGCAGACGATCAGGCTGACGCCGCCCGCCAGGCCGTCCATGCCGTCG
>JAGVUW010000259.1 GCA_019136035.1 Verrucomicrobiota bacterium
GCTACTGCAACCTCTGCTTCGGCTACTTCGAGAGCCAGGCGCGGCGACTCGACAGCGGCGCCGAAAACCAGCTCTGTCCCACCGGCGCCATCCGCCGGCGCTTCCTCGAGGAGCCCTACTTCGAGTACACCATCGACGAGGATCTCTGCATCGGCTGCGGGCGCTGCGTCAAGAACTGCACCGCCTTCGGCAACGGCTCGCTCTACCTGCAGGTCCGCCACGACCTCTGCGTGAACTGCGAGGAATGCGCCATCGCCCGCGTCTGCCCGGTGCAGGCCTTCCGCCGGGTGCCGGCCTCACAGCCCTACCTCCCCAAGGGCCGCGAGGAGGCCCCCGCATGACCCCCACGGCCCGCCTGTCCGCCCTCTCTGCCCGCACGCCGCCCGCGGCGGCGGTATCCCCGTCACACCGACGGCCCTCGTTCGGGCGCCTCGCCGGCGCCCTCGCCCTCGGATTGTGGGCACCCCTGTCCATCGCCGCGGAGCGCTTCCCCAAGCCCGACCTCAGCCCGGGCTATGTCGCTCCCGCCGACCACTGGCCCGGCCTGACCGCGGCCTGGCGTGACGGCCTCGACGTCGGCATCCTCGCCCTGGCTCTGGGCGCGGCGGCGTGGCTGGCGCTGCGGCGGCGCTCGCGCCTCGGGCTGCAGGTCCTCGGGCTCGCCTGCCTGGCGTACTTCGGCTTCTGGCGGCGCGGCTGCCTGTGCCCGGTCGGGTCCTTCCAGGCCGTCGCCGAGGGGCTCTTCCAGGGCGTGGCGCTGCCGTTGCCGACGGTGCTGTTCTTCATGCTGCCCCTGCTGGCGGCGCTGCTCTGGGGCCGGGTCTTCTGCGCCGCGGTCTGCCCGCTGGGGCTCCTGCAGGACGTCGTCGCGGTGCGGCCGCAGCGCCTCTCGCGGGCAGTCGACGCGGCCCTGCAGGTCATCCCGGTGGTGATGCTGGCCCTCGGGGTGCTCCTGGCGGCGACGCAGACCGCCTACCTGGCCTGCCGCTTCGACCCGCTTGTGCCCCTGCTGCGCCTGAGCGGCTCGGCACATGGTGTCCTGATGGGCGCCGGCTTCCTCCTCCTGGGCATCTTCCTGGCGCGGCCCTACTGCCGCTACGTCTGCCCGTACGGCGTCCTCCTGCGCGGGCTGTCGCGGCTGACGTGGACGCACGTCACCATCACCCCGGACACCTGTGTGCAGTGCCACCTCTGCGCCGGAAGCTGCCCCTTCGAGGCGATCTCGGCGCCGACGCCGCCGGCGCGGCCCGAGGCGGTGCGCGCCGGGGTGCGTCGCCTGGCCTGGCTGGTCGTGGCGACGCCGCTGCTGGTCGCGTCCTTCGCCCTGCTGTTCAGCCTGCCGGCGCCGGCTCTGGCGCGGCTGCACGCCGACGTCCGTCTCTCCGAGCACCTCCAGCGCGAGGCCGCCGGCAGCGCCACCGCCACGGCCGAGAGCATCGCCTTCCGGGCCTCAGCGCGCACGCCGGCCGATCTCCATGAGGCCGCCGCGGCGCGCCGCGACGCCCTGCGCCGCGGCGGACGCTGGGCCGGCGCCTTCGTCGGCATGGTCATCGCCCTGCGGCTCCTGGGGGCGTCCCTGCAGCGTCGCCGGACCGACTACGAGCCGGATCGCGGCACCTGCCTCAGTTGCGGGCGGTGCTTCCGGAGCTGTCCCCAGGAACTGCGGCGGCTGCATCCACGAGCGGAGGCCTGAATGCCTGAGAGTGCTACCACGAAGAGCCGTTGGCGGGACCTGTCACGGGACCTCCTCGTCTGCCTCCTGGCGGTCTGCCTGGTCACCGGCTTCGTCCTGGCGGTCCAGATGGCCGCCACCCGTGCCGTGGTGCGCGAGACCGACCCGCTGAATCAGGTCGCCCTGACGCACCTGAAGCAGGCGGCAGCGCGTCATGTCCAGGACGACCAGCTCAAGGAGGCCTTTCGGGAGATCGACGAGCGTGCCCGCGACGGCTTCTACCGGGCTCGCGGACGGCAGCGCCGCGGCGCGATGCTCCTGGGCGGCATCGGCCTGACGGCACTGCTGTCGATGCACCTCCTGGCGCGTCTGCTGCGGGCGCCGCCGCGGCCGGGCCAGACGGCCGCCGAGGCCGACCCGCTCGGCGCGATGGTGCGCCGCGGCACGATCGGCGCGGCGCTGACCGCGGGGGTGTTCGTCGTCGTGATGGCGCAACGCCACGGCGAGGCGGTGCCGGCGCCGGCGGAGGGCACGGCCGCGGCCGGCCAGGCCTTCGACGCCGAACCGACGCAGTGGCCGGGCTTCCGCGGTGCCGGCGGCGACGGCCGGACAGCGTCCCCGGCGGTCACCGACTGGGATGGGCCTTCCGGACGCGGCGTGCTCTGGAAGCGCCCCCTGCCCCGAGGCGGCTTCAGCAGCGCCATTGTCTGGGATGACCACGTCTACCTGACCGGCGGCGACGCGGTGGCCCGCGAGTTGTACTGCCTCGACGCCGCCGACGGCCGCATGCTCTGGACGGTCGCCGCAGCCGACGTCGTCGGCTCGCCGGCCGTCCTGCCCGAGGTCAGCCCCGACACCGGCTTCGCCGCCGCGACGCCGGTCACGGACGGGCAGAGGGTGATGGCCATCTTCGCCACCGGCGACGTCCTGGCGGTCGACCGCGATGGCCGGCGCCTCTGGGCCCGCAACCTCGGCGTGCCCGACAACCCCTACGGCCATGCCTCGTCGCTGCGCCTGCACGCCGGCCGGCTCCTGGTGCAGTACGACCACTTCGCCAGCGCCCGCTTCATGGCCCTGGATGCGGGCACGGGCGCGACGGCCTGGGAGCAGTCGCGCGAGGTCCACGCCTCGTGGGCCACGCCCCTGCTCGTGCGTCTCGAGTCGCGCGTGGCGGCGGTGCTCAATGCCGAGCCGCTGGCCGAGGCCTTCGACGCCGAGACCGGCGAACGCCTGTGGTCCTGTCAGTGCATGGGCGGCGAGGTGGCGCCGTCGCCGGCCTACGACCAGGGCCTGGCCTTCGTCACCACCGACTACGTCACCCTGGCCGCCATCCGCATGGCGGGCGACCAGGCCGGC
>JAGVUW010000620.1 GCA_019136035.1 Verrucomicrobiota bacterium
CCTGGTGTCCCTGGTGTCCCTGGTGTCCCTGGTGTCCCTGGTGTCCCTGGTGTCCCTGGTGTCCCTGGTGTCCCTGGTGTCCCTGGTGTCCCTGGTGTCCCTGGTGTCCCTGGCTGGCATCCCCGGCGCGACCCGGGTGACGGCGGCGCCGGAGGTGCTATGGTACCGGTCTTTGTGGCATGGTGCCGGGTCCGTCCGTCGGGCCGGCCGTAGAGAGCACCCACAACGCTGAGGAGTTTGCATGTACTGGCTAGACTGGCTGATTGTTGCGATGGGTCTCCTGATTGTCATCGCCATCGGCCTGCGCACACAGCGCTACGTCAAGGGCGTCGCCGACTTCCTCACCGCCGGCCGTGTGGCCGGCCGCTACGTCCTCTGCGTGGCCGGCGCCGAGGCCGCCATGGGCCTGATCAGCCTGGTGGCCATGTACGAGAACTACTACCAGTCCGGCTTCGCCTACGGCTTCTGGGGGGCGGTCGCCTCGCCGATCTTCATCATCCTCGGCCTCACCGGGTACTGCGTCTATCGCTTCCGCGAGACCCGGGCCATGACCATGGGGCAGTTCCTCGAGATGCGCTACAGCCGGCGCTTCCGGCTGTTTGCCGGTATTCTGCAGTCGACCTCGGGGATCCTGAACTATGCCCTCTTCCCGGCGGTCGGGGCGCGTTTCATCGTCTACTTCTGTGACCTGCCGGTCGAGCTGAATGTCGGCGGCTGGATCTTCCCGACCTTCGCGGTGCTGATGGCCGTCTTTCTGGCCATGGCGGTGATCATTGCGACCATGGGCGGCCAGATCACCATCATGGTCACCGACTGCATCCAGGGGCTCCTCAGCTACCCGATGTACGTGGTCATCGTGGCCTTCATCCTGCTGAACTACTCCTGGTCGAAGGACATGGTCCCAGCCCTGCTGGACCGTCCGCCGGGCAAGAGCATGATCAACCCCTTCGACATCACGGCGCTGCGTGACTTCAACCTCTTCTACGTCCTGGTGGGCATCTTCAGCAGTCTGGTCAACCGCATGGGCTGGTCCGGCACGCAGGGCTACAGCGTGGCGGCGCGCAATGCGCACGAGCAGAAGATGGGCGCGGTGCTGGGCTCGTGGCGCGCCGGCTTCTCGAACATGATGTACATCCTGCTGGCCATCACCGCCTTCACCTACCTGAACACCGACCGCTTCCAGGATGGCCCGCTGGGCGCCGAGCACTGCCGCACCGAGCTGGCGGTGAAGACCGTCCAGGACGTGGTCAAGGGCGACCACCTGGCGGAGGCCCGCGGGCAGGTCATCGACTACATCCGCACCGGCGTCGTCACCCCGGAGCTGCAGGTGCTCCTGGACAAGACGGCGGCGATCAAGGCCAAGGAGGAGGCCGACCGCGCCGCCATCCGCTACGCGGTGCACAAGGAGGACACGCCGGAGCAGGCCGCGGCCGCGGCCAAGAATGCCGCCGCCGAGGCGGCCGTCGCCGAGCACAACGCCGAGAGCCGCCAGAAGGCCCGCGAAGCGCGTATCCAGGTCGCCCGGGATGCCATCCGCGCCGTCGACCCGAGCGCCTCGCAGACCTTCGCCACCATCTTCGGGCAGATGCGTGTGCCGATGGCCCTGCGCTATCTCCTGCCCATGGGCATCACCGGGCTGTTCTGCTCGCTGTGCATCTTCCTGATGATCTCCACCGACACCACCTACCTGCACTCCTGGGGCAGCATCGTGGTGCAGGACGTCATCCTGCCGCTGCGCGGCAAGCCGTTCACGCCGAAGCAGCAGCTCACCCTCTTGCGCATCCTGATCGCCTGCGTGGCGGTCTTCGCCTTCTTCTTCAGTTGGTTCTTCGGCCAGGTCGACTACATCCTGATGTTCTTTGCGATCACCGGCGCCATCTGGCTGGGCGGCAGCGGCCCCTGCATCGTCGGCGGGCTGTACTGGAAGCGCGGCACGACGGCGGGTGCCTGGGCGGCCCTGACCTCGGGTTCGTCGCTGGCCGTGGCGGCGATCATCCTGCAGAAGACCTGGGTGGCGACGATCTACCCGTGGCTGCACCGCCGTGAGCTGGTCGACGACGTCGCGATCTGGCTGGAGACCCTCTCGCGGCCCTTCGAGCCGCTCATCAAGTGGCGCATGAGCAGCGAGAAGTTCCCGATCAACTCGCAGGAGGTCTACGCCATCACCATGCTGGTCTCGGTGGGCCTCTACATCATCGTCTCGCTGATCACCTCGCGCGGCGGGCGCACCTTCAACATGGACCGCCTCCTGCACCGCGGCAAGTACCACCGCGAAGGCCTCAAGCTGGAGCGGGCGCCGCTGACCTGGAAGAGCCTGCCCTCGCGCCTGATCGGCATTGACAACCAGTACAGCCGCGGCGACAAGATCCTGGCCTGGTCGGTCTTCGTCTGGTCCTTCGGCTGGAGCTTCCTGTTCTGCTTCGTGACGGTGGCGATCTGGAACACGATCAGCCCTTGGAGCACGGCCGGTTGGGCGCGCTGGTTCTTCATCAACAACCTGGTCATCGCCGGTATCATCGGCGCCGTGTCGACGGTGTGGTTCACCATCGGCGGCACCATGGACCTGCGGCGGCTCTTCCGCGATCTGGCGAAGAAGGAGACGAATGTCCTCGACGACGGCCGCGTGGTTGGCCACGTCTCCGCCGACGAGGTGGCCCTGGTCGAGAAGGCCGAGCACGACACCGGCACCCCGGCCGCGCCGTCGGCGCCGTCGGACCAGGCGCCCCCGCCGCCGTCGGCGTGAGCGTCTCTTCGGCCTGGCCGCGGCGCGCCGCCGCGGTCGGGCCTCCGGGAGGCTTTGCCGCCGCGATGCGGGGGCCGCGCCCGGGCGGCTTCGGCCCTCGGTCGCCGCACCCGCCGAGGGCTTTCGTACCGGGTTGCGGGCACTCGGGGCGCTGTCGCGGGTCTTCAGTCTAGCCCGACTTACGCACTGTAGTGCGTCTGGTCGGGCTAGCCCAAGCACAACCGTCGACTGGTCTCCGCACGAAACCGGCCGGAAGTGTCAATGTAGTTACTAGAAATCATTCG
>JAGVUW010000451.1 GCA_019136035.1 Verrucomicrobiota bacterium
ACCCTCGGCTTCGGCCTGATCGTCTACCAGGTCGTCCTCGGCAGCCGCTTCACCGGCTATGCCGACGGCATCTCGGCGGTGCCGGCCTGGCACCTCGTGCCGGGGGTGACCGTCGGCGGCGCCGTCGCCGACCGCGTCGCCAATTACTACGTCGCCTGGGGCCTGGCCCTCCTCGTCCTGGTCCTCATTCTGAACCTCATCGACTCGCGCCTCGGGCGGGCCCTGCGGGCCATCCACGGCAGCGAACGCGCCGCCCACGCCGCCGGCGTCGACATCGCCCGCTGCAAGCTCCTCGCCTTCGTGCTCAGCGCCCTGATCGCGGCCACCGCCGGGTCCTTCCTGACCCACTACACCGGCGGCATCGGGCCGTCCGAGGCCGGCGTCATGAAGTCGGTGCGCTACGTCGCCCTGGTGGCCGTCGGCGGCGCCGCCCACGTCTGGGGCGGCCTGGCGCTCGGGGCGCTGCTGACCTTCCTCTCCCTGCGGGGGTGCTTCGGGACTTTCGACGACGCCGTCTTCGGCGTCGCCCTGATCGCCATCATGACCCTCTGTCCGAACGGCCCCCTGCCGGCGCTGTGGCGGGCCATGCGGCGGCTCCCCGGGCGCCTGTTCAGGCGCAGGGCGAAACCCCGGGAGGGCGCCGATGTCGCTGCTGAGGGTTGAGCATCTGCACCGCTCGTTCGGCGGCCTGGCGGCCTTGAGCGACGTCACCTTCCAGGTGGCGGCCGGCCGCATCAAGGCCGTCATCGGCCCCAACGGCGCCGGCAAGACGACCCTGTTTAACACCATCAGCGGCCTCATCCGCCCGAGTGCCGGCCAGATCGACTTCGACGGCACCGCCATCGCCGGCGCCGCCCCCTGCGTCATCGCCCGCCTCGGCCTGGCGCGGACCTTCCAGAACCTCAACCTCTTCGGCAACATGAGCGTGGTCGAAAATGTCATGGTCGGGCGGCACTGCCGCAGCCGCGCCGGGCTGCTCGGCGCCTGCCTGCGCCTGCCCGCCCAGCGCCGCGAAGAGCGCGCCATCCGCGCCGCCGCCCTCGAGCACCTCGACGCCGTCGGCCTTGCCGACCGCGCCCACGACCCGGTCGGCGACCTGTCCTTCGGCCAGCGCCGCATGGTCGAGCTCGCCCGAGCCCTGGCCGGCGAGCCGCGCCTGATCCTCCTCGATGAGCCCGCCAGCGGCCTGAACCCGCACGAGACCGACGACCTGGCCGGACGCATCCGGGCCCTCCGCGACGGCGGCCTGACCGTCCTGCTGGTCGAGCACGACATGTCCCTGGTCATGGATATCGCCGACGACATCCTCGTCCTGCACTACGGCCGGCCCATCGCCGAGGGCCCGCCGCAGGCCGTCCGTAACCACCCGGAGGTCCTGGCCGTCTACCTGGGAGGAGGTGCCGACCATGCTGCGGGTGCGTAACCTCCGGGCCGGCTACGGCAGCCTCGACGTCATCAAGGGGGTCAGTTTCCACGTCGCGGCCGGCGAGATCGTAGCCCTGATCGGCGCCAATGGCGCCGGCAAGACCTCGCTCCTGCGCGCCCTCGTCGGGCTCCTGCCGCCCTCGGGCGGCCACGTCTGGATCGGCCACCGCGACACCACCGCCCTGCCGCCGTGGCAGGCCATCTCCACCGGCACTGTCCTCATCCCCGAGGGCCGTCAGCTCTTCGCCGATATGAGCGTCATGGATAACCTCATCCTCGGCGGCTTCCATAACCCCGACCGCGACCTGCAGATCGCCGAGATGCTCGAGCGCTTCCCACGCCTGCGTGAACGCTCACGACAGCTCGCCGGGACCCTCTCCGGCGGCGAGCAGCAGATGCTCGCCCTCGCCCGCGGACTGGTCTCGCGGCCCAGCCTCCTCCTCCTCGACGAGCCCTCGCTCGGCCTCGCCCCCCTGATCGTCCAGGAGGTCTTCGAGACCATCCGCGGCCTGAAGGACCTCGGCGTGACCGTC
This sequence comes from Verrucomicrobiota bacterium, assembly GCA_019136035.1. Lineage (GTDB taxonomy): Bacteria > Verrucomicrobiota > Lentisphaeria > Oligosphaerales > JAFGRS01 > JAGVUW01. The sequence continues at coordinate 1,959 of JAGVUW010000451.1, forward strand.
CTCATGGTCGAACAGAATGCCATCGGCGCCCTGCGCATCGCCGACCGCGGCTACGTCCTCGAGACCGGCGAGATCACCCTCGAGGGCGACAGCGCCGACCTCCTCGCCAATCCTGAAGTCAAACGCGCCTATCTGGGCAAAGGCTACCGGGAGGTCTGGGAATGACCGCCTTCGAACCCCAGCTCGAGGCCATGCGCGGCGAGGCCCTGCGGCAGGTCCAGCTCGAACGCCTGCAGGCCCTCCTGGCACGGCTCCGCCGTAACGTCCGCCGCAGCCGCGACCTCCTCGGCGCGGCCCGGGTCGAGAGCCTGGCCGACCTCAAGGCCCTCCCGATGACGACCCCCGAGGATCTCGTCGAGGCCTTCCCCTATGGCATGTTCGCACTGCCCCTGCGCGAGGTCGTGCGCCTGCACTCCACTCTCGGCCCGGAGGGCCGCCGCCTGGTGGTCGGGCACACCCGCAACGACCTCCGGCACTGGGGCCGCCTGGCGGCACGACAGCTCATCGCCGCCGGAGTCACCGCCAGCGACGTCATCCAGATACGCTTCGACGGCGGCGCCTTCACCCCCTCGCTCGGCTTCCTCCTCGGCGCCGAGATGATCGGCGCCTCGGTCATACCCGAGGACTCGCTCCATGTCGACCACCAGCTCGAGATCATGGGCAACTACCGCACCACCGTCCTGATCACCACCCCGTCGAATGCCCGCGAGCTCGCCGCCGCCCTCGCCGCCGACGACCGCGACCCGCAGTCGCTGCCCCTGCGCACCCTCGTCCTCTCGCGACCGGTCGGTATCGCCGAACGCGAGGCCCTCGCCAGCGGCCTCATGGTCGCAGTGCGCTGCAGCTTCGGCATCGGCGAGGTCGTCGACCCCGGCATCGCCGTCGAGTGCGAGTGCGGCCGCCTCCACGCCCACGAAGACCACTTCCTCGTCGAGGTCGACAACGGCGAACTCGTGGTGACCACCCTGACGCGCGAGGCGATGCCGCTCCTGCGCTTCCGCACCCGCATCGCGGCGCGCCTCGAGGAGCACCGCTGCGACTGCGGCCGCGCCGGCGTGACCATC
>JAGVUW010000330.1 GCA_019136035.1 Verrucomicrobiota bacterium
CGAGAGCATCATTGTTCCCTGGGTCTCCGAGGCCGAAGATGGCCAGGACAAGGGCGCCAACAAGGCGGCCACGGCGGCCCGGAAGTACTTCCTGGTCACCCAGTTGCAGATTCCCGTCGACCAGGAGGATGCCGACGCCGGACCGGCTTCTGGCAACGGCTCCAGACCGACTCCCGCCCAGACCGCTCCCCAGCAGGAGCGCCGCGTCGCCCAGAACGGGACGACCCGCGAGGCTCCGGCCACCGCCTACCGCGAGGACGACGGCCGGAAGTCCCTGCGCCGGAAGGCGTGGGATGCGCTCGTGGCGGCCTACGCCGACGGGGCCCCGGCAGAGCACGCCCAGGGTCTCGTGCGCACCGGTCTCCTGGTCATCGCCGAGGATCACCCGGACATGGTCCCCGTGGTGAACGGGGAGCCGTCGCTTCAGGCGGCGAGCAACGACCAGCTGCAGCGGCTCGTGGCCCTGTGCGAGACGTTCGGCCGGGCCGGAGAGGACGTCCCCTTCTGATGGCTGGACAGTTCGCCCCCTACGCCCCGCTCGGGGTCCTGGTCGCCGAGAACGTGCTCCGCGTCGAGCAGTGCACGGGGCGTGCCTTCGGGCGGGACTACCGCTACTACCTGGCCACCTGCAAGGACGGGGCCGAATACCGCCTGAGGTCGGTGACGTCCATCCTCGGCGTCCTGAACAAGGAGGCCCTCCTCCAGTGGGCCGTCGACCAGTCTATGGACTACCTCCGGGGCGCCCTGCTGCCAGCAGAGGACGGCGTCATCCACCTGACGCCAGGCGCCCTGGAGGAGCACCTGCGGGCGGCTCGGTCTGCCCACTACCGGACCAAGACGGAGGCGGCGGCCCTGGGCACACAGGCGCACGAGTTCGTCGAGGAGTTCCTCCGCACCGGGACCGACCCGGACATGGTGGGCGTCGACGCTCGCGTGCTCAACTGCTACGACCTGTTCCGTGCCTGGTGGGACCAGGCCAGGCTGTCCGTCGTCCAGACCGAGCTGATGGTCTACCACCCAGGCCTGGGCTACGCCGGCCAACTGGACTTCCTCGCGGCGGACGCCGAGGGCAACCCAGTCCTGGTCGACTGGAAGACCAGCAAAGCCGTCTACTGGAACTACAACCTGCAGGTCGTGGCCTACGCCAAGGCCCTGCGGGAGATGGGGCGGGGGACCGTCAGCGCCATGCGCATCGTGCGCATCGGCCGCGAGGACGCCGAGTTCGAGGTGCACGAGGTGCCCCGTGACCCGGACGGCACCTGGCGCAGCCTGGGGCTGCTGTTCGAGTCGCTCGTCCCCCTGTCAGACGCGTTCCGCGTCGCGGAGCGAGACTACCGCAAAGGCCGGCGCAAGGCCGGAGAGGAGGCAGCATAGTGTCCAGCATCAACACCATCACCATCAGCGGCCGACTGGGCCGTGACCCGGAGACCCGGGAGACAAACTCCGGCAAGAGCGTCTGCTCGTTCTCGGTTGCCGTCGACCGCCGGGGCAAGGACGCCGGCACCGACTGGTTCTCCGTCACCGTTTGGGAGCGACTTGGGGAGCTCTGCCAGGAGTATCTGAGCAAGGGCCGGCACGTCACCATCAGCGGGCGGATGCAGAGCCGCGACTACGAGAAGGACGGCCAGAAGCGCACCGTCTGGGACCTGGTGGCCAACGACGTCGACTTCGGGCCGCGGGTCGACACCACCGAGACTGGACCGGTGCAGGCTGCCGCTCCGAGGAAGGCCGTGGTTAGCAAGCCAGCCAGGCACTTCGTCCATCAGCAGGCTGGGTGGCCCGCGCCCGATGACGACGGGGTTCCGTTCTAGCTCCCCGCATTTCCAACCTCGCCAACTTGAGGAGTATTCCTCAACCCTGGAGGACGCCCGTGCCAGAAGCCATTACCATTGGCAACCAGACCTTCACCGTTCCATATGCCGACCTGCTGCCAAACCTGCAGCCCGAGGAGTATGATGCCCTCCGGGAGGACATCCTCAAGCGCGGCATCGTCGTGCCCATCGTGGTCGACGAGAACCACCAGGTCATCGACGGCCAGCACCGCCTGCGCATCGCCCTGGAACTGGGGCTGCCGGAGTCGGTCGTTCCATTCGAGATCCACGCCGGCCTGAGCGACGAGGCCCGCGAGGACATGGCCTACAGTTTGAACCTATGTAGGCGGCACCTGCGGCCGGAGCAGCGTCGGGACGTGGTGGCCAGGTTGCGCGAGAAGCGGTGGAGTACGCGGCAGATCGCCGAGGCTCTAGGGGTCAGCCACGAGACGGTCAACCAAGACCTTTCAGGTGTCAACAATCTGACACCTGAAAGCCCGGTGGCCGGCCAGGACGGCAAGTGTTACCCTTCCTCCCGCCTGGAACCCGAGGCCCTGGACGCCCGCCGGGACCGAGCCCAGGAACTCCGGGACCAGGGGCTATCCATGCCCCGAATCGCCCGGGAACTGGGAGTCTCCGTCGGCACCGCCCACGCCGATCTCCGAGCCTCAACCATCATCAGAGCCTCTGGGACCAGGGAGGTCGGCCAGGTGTCCAGGGTCCTGGACCGGGTGCAGGACACGCCGACCGGGACCTTCAGCGCTGGGGAACTGCGCCGCGAGGCCGGACGCGAGATCCGCGAGCAGAACCGCCAGGAGCGGATCGCCACCATCGCCAGCAACAGCAGGCCCCTGGACTCCAGCATCGGCACCTACCCTGTAATCCTGGCTGACCCGCCGTGGCGCTACAGCCATTGCGAGGCCGAGAACAGAGCCATCGAAAACCAATACCCGACCATGAGTCTGGAGGAGATCTGCTGCCTGCCCGTGGCCGACGTCGCCGGGCAGGACTCGGTGCTGTTCATGTGGGCCACCAGCCCCCTGCTGGCCAGTGCCTTCCAGGTCTTGTCGGCCTGGGGATTCCACTACCACACGAACATGGTCTGGGTGAAGGACCGGATCGGCATGGGCTACTGGGCCCGCCAGCGGCACGAGCTGCTCCTCGTCGCCACCAGGGGGAGCGTCCCGACCCCTCCGCCTGAGGTGAGAC
>JAGVUW010000367.1 GCA_019136035.1 Verrucomicrobiota bacterium
CTGGCCGAGCAGGGCTTCTACAAGGGCATGAGTTTCCACGGCATCATCCCGGGCTTCATGGCCCAGGGCGGCTGCCCGAACAGCAAGGACGGCGCCGCCGGCATGCCCGGCACCGGCGGCCCGGGCTACCGCATTGCCGACGAGGTCGCCACCGGGCTGACCCACAGCGGCCGGGGCGTGCTCTCCATGGCCAACAGCGGCAAGGACACCAACGGCAGCCAGTTCTTCCTGTGCTTCGCGCCGGCGCCGCATCTCGATGGCAAGCACACCGTCTTCGGCAAGGTGGTGGCGGGCTTCGAGGTCCTCGACGCCCTGGAGGCCATCGGCAGCGACTCCGGGACGCCCTCGGCGCGGGTCGTCTTCGACATCAAGGTCGTGGCCAAGCGCGATCACGCCTACGGCGTCACGAAGCTCTGAAGCAGGCGCAGAGGTGGTCCGGCCGGCCGCAGGGCTCGAGGGGCGGGGCGGCCTCTCGGCAGGCCGGCACTCGCAGCGGGCAGCCGCGTTCGTAGAACCGGCAGTAGCTCGGCGGGTCGACCGGGCTGGGGACATCGCCCTCGAGGATGAGGCGCTGGCGGCGCCGGCGCGGGTCCGGCCGCGGCGCCGCCGCGAGCAGCGCCCGGGTGTAGGGATGACGCGGGTTGTCGAAGAGCTCCGCCGTCGGCGCCTGCTCGACGATCTGACCGAGGTACATCACGGCCACCCGCGTGCTGAGGTGACGCACGACGGAGAGGTCGTGGGCGATGAACAGGTAGCTCATCCCCATCTCGGCCTGGAGGTCCTGCAGCAGGTTGATGATCTGCGCCTGCACTGAGACATCCAGGGCGCTCACCGCCTCGTCGCAGACCACGAACGCCGGCTCCAGGGCGATGGCACGCGCCACCCCGACACGCTGGCGCTGACCGCCGCTGAACTCGTGCGGGTAGCGCCAGAGGGCATCGCTGGACAGGCCGACCCGGCGCGCCACCGCCTCGACGCGGTCCGACAGGGCGCTGCCGCGCAGGCCGCGGTGCACGCGCAGGCCCTCGCCGATGATCTCCTGCACCGTCAGACGCGGATTCAGGGAGCTGTACGGGTCCTGGAAGATGATCTGCAGGCGCGTGCGTTCCTGGCGCATGGCGGCGCGCGAGAGATCGCGCAGCTCGCGGCCCTCGACGCGAATCGAGCCGGCATCCGGCTCGATCAGGCGCAGGATGGCCCGGCCGGTGGTGGTCTTGCCGCAGCCGCTCTCGCCGACCAGCCCGAGGGTCTCGCGGCGGCCGAGGTCGAAGCTGACGCCATCGACGGCGTGGACCCAGGCCGCCGGCCGGCCGAGGAGGCCGCGGCGCACCGGGAAGCGCTTGACCAGATCGCGGACCGCGATCAGCGGCGGCGCCGGTGCGGGGGCGGGCGCCGCGGGCGCGGGTGCGGCGGAAGCGGCGGCGGGTGTGCCCGGGGCGGGTTGTACGCTCGTGTCGTCCACAGTCAGAGCCCTCCGCCAGTCGGGGGGCGTTCCCCGGCCCCGTCAGCGCCGACACCGCCGACGCCGTCCCCGGCCGCGGCGGGGGCCCGGGCGCTGTCCTGGCCGGCGGCGGGGACCTGCCAGCAGGCGGCCCAGTGGCCGGGGGCCTTCTCCTCCAAGGGCGGGTAGGCCTGGCGGCAGAGCTCGACGGCGCGGCGGCAACGCTCGCAGAACCGGCATCCCGTCGGGTAATCGAAGGGGCTCGGGACCTGGCCCGGTATGGCCCGCAGGCGCGAGCCGGCATGGACCGCCGGCAGGGACTCGAACAGGGCCGCGGTGTAGGGGTGCAGCCTGCGGTCGAAGAGGTCGACCGCGGCGGCGCGCTCGACGATGCGCCCGGCGTACATCACGACCACCTGGTCGGCCACCTCGGCGACGACGCCGAGGTCGTGCGTGATCAGCAGCACGGCCATGCCGAGGTCCTTCTGCAGGCCGCGGATGAGGTCGAGGATCTGCGCCTGGATGGTGACATCGAGGGCGGTGGTCGGCTCGTCGGCCAGGAGCAGCGCCGGGCGGCACACCAGGGCCATGGCGATCATGGCGCGCTGCTTCATGCCTCCGGAGAGCTGGTGCGGGTAGTCGTCGAGGCGGCGTTCCGGGTCGGGTATGCCGACGCTGCGCAGCATGGCCGCGGCGCGGGCGCGGGCCTCGTCGGGGGTGACGGCCTGGTGCAGGAGCACCGCCTCAATGATCTGATCGCCGATGGTGAAGACCGGGTTCAGCGAGGTCATCGGCTCCTGGAAGACCATGCTGATGCGGGCGCCGCGGACCTGCCGCATGGCGCGCTCGGGCAGCCCGAGCAGGTCGCGGCCCTCGAAGACAATGGCGCCGCCGTCGATGCGACCGGGCGGGCTGACCAGGCGCAGGATCGAGAGGGCCGTGACGCTCTTGCCGCAGCCGCTCTCACCCACGATCGCCAGGGTCTGGCCGCGCGGCACCGCGAAGCTGATCCCATCCACGGCGCTGGCCGTGCCGCGGCGCGTGTGGAAGGCCGTGCGGAGGTCGCGGACCTCCAGGAGGATGTCTGACTCGGCTGTCGGTGGCGTCGCCATGCGGTCGGGGTGTCCCTCAGGTGCGCAGCCGCGGGTCGAGGGCATCGCGGAGGCCCTCGCCGACGAGGTTGTAAATGGTGACCGCGAAGAAGATCATGACGCCGGGCCAGATGGTCAGCCACCAGTACGTCCCGACGCCCTCGCGGGCCTCGTTGAGAAGCTGCCCCCAGGACGGCGTCGGCATCTGCACACCCAGGCCGAGGAAGGACAGCCCGGACTCGGTCAGGATGGCGCCGGCGACGCCGAAGGTGGCCGAGACCAGCACCGGCGCCATGGCGTTGGGCAGGACGTGCCGGAGGATGATGCGGGCGTCGCCCAGGCCGAGCGCCCGGGCGGCGCTGACGTAGTCCATCTCTTTCTGGCGCAGGACCTCGCCGCGGACCAGACGGGCCACCCCCGTCCAGCTCGTCAGGCCGATCACCACCATGATGTTCAGGATCGAGCGCTGCTCGAGGAAGGCGACGAT
>JAGVUW010000612.1 GCA_019136035.1 Verrucomicrobiota bacterium
GGCCCCCGGCCAGCCGGGCGGGCGGTCACTGCCAGGTGTTGAAGGGGTCGTAGCGGCCGGTGCGAGCGTGCACCCAGACGAGGGGTTTCCAGTCGGCATGGCCGTCGTAGTAGGCGAAGGTATTGCCGTCGTTGTGCTGGCCCTTGAGGGTGGCGGAGCCGTTCGTGCCGTAGGTCGCATTGGTGGGCAGGAGATTACGGTAGTAGCCGGTGTACCAGAGGTAGTAGTAGCCGCCGTCGGCGAAGACGGCGGTGGCGCTGGGGGTCTTGATCTGGGAGCGCCGGTGCGGGTAGTAGGTCGGCCAGGTGCTGCAGAGGTAGTTGTAGGCGTAGCCGACGGTGGAGTCATTGCCCAAGCCGGTAAAGGTCTCCACGGCGCGGCTCGGGCAGGAGTAGACCTCGAGGTTGTTGAGGTACGGGTAGAAGCTGAACGGCCAGAGGTTACCGCCGTTGCTGTGGCACAGTCCCCACTCGTCGTTGTCGTCCATGTACATCTGCAGGGAGAGCCCGAACTGCTTCTGGTTGTTGATGCACTGGGTGGTTCGTGCCTTCTCGCGCGCCTGAGCCAGGGCCGGCAGGAGCATCGCCGCCAGGATGGCAATGATGGCGATGACCACCAGGAGTTCGATGAGGGTGAAGGCTCGTGAGGATGGACGTGTGATCATGGCGTGCCGGCCTCCTGTCTCGCGGACGTGACGATGGCAGCCTGGCGGACCCGTTCGGCTCGACGTCTGCACCCCCGGCTCGGCAACCTCGCCGCGATCTGGCTGGCGCCGCCCGGGCAGGTCCACAAAGCTCGGCCTTTGCGTGTCTGTCTCTATCATACACAAGGAGATAGAGCTTCGCAATGGCCGCGGGGCGGCGGCGCTGGATTTCCGCCGGCGCGGCGTTTCTGGCGGGCCGTCGAGGACGGTTCGTCGCGCCTCACCCGACCCCGACGGCAACCGTCCCGCCCCGCCGGCCCGGCCGGCGTGGTGACAGGGCAGTCGCGAATTCCGGTCCCGGCACCGCACCACGACGCGAAGTCCCCTACGAGGGTGACCGGCGGAGCGCTGACGCGGTCGCCGGACCGCCCTGTCGTGGTGGGCGTCCGATTCGTGTCCGGGCTCAAGGCCGGTATGGTATGGCACGTCGTCGGCGGGAGCCGCGCCGGCGGCCGCGGCGGCATCAGGCCGCCGCGGTGCGGGGCCAGAGGAGTGCAGAGCATGGAACGCAGACTGCGTGTGGGTGTGATCGGCGGCGGGATGTTCTTTGATGACATCATCGGCCCGGCTCTGAGGGACTTCCAGCGCGGCGGCCTGGCCGGGGCGCTGGGCAGCATCGGCATGAGCCACTGGGCGCCCCGCGTCGCCGACATCGCCATCGACTTCGTCGCCATCGGCACCCGCTCGGCCCGCCGGGGCACCGCCGATGTCATCCGCGACAGCTTCCTCGACGAGTTCCCGCAGGCCGAGCTTAAGGCCTTCTACGGCGAGACGGTCTGGCGCGACATGATCGCCGGCGAGCGTCTCGACGTCCTGCTGGTAGCCAGCCCGGACCACCTGCACACGCAGCCGATCCTCGAGGCCCTGGCGGCCGGGCTGCACGTGATCACCGAGAAGCCGCTCTGCCTGAAGACCGCCGAGGCCGACGCCATCATCGCCGCCGCCGCGCGGGCCGGACGCGTCGTCGCGGTCGATATGCACAAGCGCTACGATCCCTTCGTCCGCGAGATGATGACCAACAGCCTGCCGCTGTACAATCGCATTCACCGCGTGCGGGCCGTCCTGGAAGAGCCCCTGAAGGTCTCCACCGAGGTCTTCCAGTGGGTCGAGCAATCGAATCCCTTCGCCTACGTGGGCTGTCACTGGCTGGACGTCGTCGGCCACTACATGGGGGTGCGGCCGCGGGCGCTCTATGCCACCGGCGAGCGCATGCTCCTCGAGCATTGGGACCGCTATGCGCGCGAGATCGCTATCCTGAAGGGCCTCGATGTGGAGGCCTTCCCGCGTCGTGATGCGATCCACGCCTGGGACGCGCTGAATGTGAACATCACCTACGACAACGGCATGCGCGGCGACTTCAACAACGCCTGGATCAACCCGGCCGAGTTCGAGGGTGCGGTGAACCAGGAACTCGAGGTCTACGGCGTCCTCGGTCGCGGCTTTGTGGACCAGCAGGACCGGGGTTTCCGCGAGACCATCACCGGCGACGGCAGCCGCACGCGCAACCCGGCCTTCGGCGGCCGCATCCGTCAGGCGGGCCAGCCGACGGAGCTCTTCGGCTATGGCAAGGCCTCACTGGCGGCGGGCCTCCTGGCCATCATGCGGGCGCAGTTCCTGGGCGAGACGCCGGCGGCGCTGGCGGGGACCTACCCGGATGCCTCCAGCCAGCGCGCGATCACGCAGATCATCGAGGCCGCCGGCATGGTGGCCGAACTGAACCTGGCCTACCTGACCGAGCGCGGCCAGGCGCCCGTGACGGCGGCCTTCACCGACGACACGACCACCGTCATCGACCCGATCGGCGGCAACCGCGAGATCTACCGGCGCTGAACGACCGGGACCGCCCGCGGCGACCTGCCCGCGGCGGCGGTCCGGCCGGCGACGCCCTGTCTGAGGAGGCGCCCCATGTCTGCCTGGATGTCCGTGACCTCCCGACTGGCCCTGGCGGCCTTGGCCCTGGCCGGCACCGTCGGCGGCAAGACCAGCGGCCCGACTCTCTACAGCCCCGAGCAGCTCGCGCGGGCCCGCCAGCGCTGCCGTGACGAGGTCACCGCGCAACGCCACGTCGAGGGCCTCCGCCAGGCCGTCGCCGGGGTGATGGCCATGACCGACGAGGAGCTCTGGCGCCTCGTCCCGCCGGCCGAGCTGGTGCGGGCCACCTTCCTCTGGCAGGGCGAGGGGAACTTTCCCGGGTGCCCGGTCTGCGGCCCGGAGATCTTCAAGGCCGGCGGCGGCTTCTACCCGTGGGTGATGCGCCCGGACCTGCCCTGGAAGGTGACCTGCCCGAGCTGCCACACCGTC
>JAGVUW010000542.1 GCA_019136035.1 Verrucomicrobiota bacterium
TCAGCTACGAGAAGGAACTCCTCGGCTTCTACGTCACCAGCCACCCGACCGACCAGTTCGCCGATGTCCTGCAGACCTTCCAGATCGAGACCATCGCCGAACTCAGCGCCCTCGCCGATAACACCGGCACCCGCATCGGCGGCATCATCAGCCACATCGATGCGAAGCGATCCAAACGCGACAACCGCCCATGGGCCATCCTCACCCTCGAGAGCCGCGAGTCCGAGATCGAGTGCATGGTCTTCGCCGACCGCTACGGCGAGTACGCCGAGGTCCTCAAGCCCGACTCGCTGGTCTTCGTCGAGGGCGTCTTCAGCCGCCGCGAAGAGGAGAACGCCAAGGTCATCGCCGAGAGGATCCTGCCGCTGGAGCAGGCCGCCGAGGCCCTCACTGCCGAGGTCCACGTGCGGCTGCGCCAGAAGGACATGAGCCGCGAGAAGGTCCGCCAACTGGCCGACCTCTGCCGCCAGCACCCCGGGGCCACCCCCGTCATCTTCTGCCTCATCTGCGAGGGCGGCGAGATCGCCTTTGTCCAGGCCGACGGCCTGACCATCGCCAACAGCGAGGCCTTCCGGCAGGGCCTGCGACGCCTCGCCGGCGACGGCGTCCTGCTCCAGAAGGCCAACTTGGCACGACCCAAGGCCCGGGAACGCCGCGTCTTCAGCCGCCCGCCGGTCGAGGTCGAGAACTGAGGCACCCCGGCACCCTCAGCCTGACCTGGCCACGCGCTGTCTGACGGCTCGTGAACAGGCCACCCGTCGGGCTTCGACGCGAGGCACTTGCGGACTCCTGCTCAGGGCTGACCTTGAGCCAGCGACGCCACGCGGCGTGCGTCGGAACTTGCGCCGCAATACATGGCGGCGCAAGGGGATTATGAGCGAAGCGTCGGCGCTTCGCGGGTAATCCAGGTCAGCGGCAGGTCACGCCCCAGGCCGACAGGCAGGCGCTGATCGCCGAAACCACCTGCTGCTGCGCTGCCCGCGCATCGGCGGCATCCACGGCCGCACTAAAGGCGAAGCGGATCGGGCGCTCCGGGTGCACCGGGCCGAGGTCCTTGACCAGCGTGCCGTTGCCGACGAAATCCGTGCGCAGAGCCACCGGCACCACCGGACAGCCGCCACGCTGCGCGACCTTCGTGCCGATGCTGCTGAAGTGCGACGCCTCGAAGTCGTGACTCCGGGTGCTCTGCGGGAAGATGCACAGGGACTGGCCGCCCTGCAGACGCCGGACGCCCTCCTGGAGGATGATGCGGAGGTCCTCGCGCGGGTTGGTCCGGGTCAGGGCAATCGCGTCCAGGCCGCGCAGCACCGGCCCCAGGAAGGGGTGGTCCAGGAGCGACTGCTTGACCACAAAGCAGACGTCCTTGCGCGACAGGATCATGGCCGGCAGGGCGAAGGTCTCCAGGAAGCTCATGTGGTTGCCCAGGACCACCACCGGCCCGGCCACGGCGCCGAGGTGCTCCAGGCCGGTGACCTCGAGCCGACCGCCACAGCGTTCCGCCGCCCGGATGATGCCCTCGGAACGCCGCGCGAATTCGGCCGCGTCGAAACGGCCGGCCAGCGCCGCCCGGCGCCCGGCGTTGAGCTCGCGGAAGATGTACGCGTAGAAGGGCAGCCGCGACCAGCCCAGAAGACGCACCAGCAGCGGCCGCGGAACCGCGTCGGGGGTGCGATAGGAAGAGCCTGCAAAGAGATCGGACACGGCAGCTCGACGCCTCCATCCTCTCGGGTCCATCACCACAGTCGTACGGTAGAATCTAGCGTCCGGCCCGCAGGCTGTCAACGCCGGAGCGCCCTCCGGTGAGCCTTGCCGCGACCGGGTCGCGGCCTTACGGTAGGGCGGCCGCGGCCCCGGCGTCGCGGCCGCGACGCCGGGCGTGCCGGCCGGGGCGTGGGGGGATAGCCTGGGCAAGCGAGGTCCGTATGAATGACATCTCGATAGCCAGTGACAGCCGCCGCGGCGTGGTGGTGGTCCGCGCCGAGGGCGCGCTGCCGAAGGCGCTGTGTCTCCGCGATGCCGCCGGGCGCGCGCTGCCCGTGACGGCGCGGCCCTGCGGGCCGACCTGCGTCGAGTTGGACGCCGGCGCCCTGCAGCCCTGGACGCCGGACACGCCGGTGCTCTACACCCTCGAGGCCGAGGGCCAGTCCTGGCGTTTTGGCTGCGTCGACCTGCGCCCGGATGGCGCCGGCCTGCGCCTCAACGGGGCGCCCTTCTACGCGCGCGGCTTCATCCGCGGCATCACCGCGCACGACCACCCGAACCTGACCGGCGGCTCGACCCGCGACGGCTATGCCAAGAGCATCCGCCAGGCCAAACGCTACGGCTTCAACCTGGTGCGCTTCCACAGCACCATCCCCGACCCCGAGTTCGTCGACCTGGCCGACGAGATGGGCCTCTTCATCCACATGGAGATCGGCTACCGCCATGAGTACGGCGCCGACGGCCGCAAGAAGGGCATCGTCATCGACGAACAGCGCTGGCGCGACGCCATCCGGCGCTACCGAAACCACCCGTCCGTGGCCATCTTCTGCCTGGGCAACGAGATGCACCGCGCCGGGCACAACCCCGAGGCGGCACGCATGGTCCGCATCGGCCGCGAGCTGGCGCCCGGCAAGCTCATCGTCGACAACGCCGGCTGGGGCGAGTTCGACCGCGACAGCGCCGACGTCTTCATCCAGCACATCGCCTACTACTTCCCCTACCGCAAACACGCGGCCATGTTCCAGGAAGACTTCTGCTGGGCGATGAACGGCTCCGTCCATGATGAGCCCCTGACCGCCGAGCACGCCGCCCCGGCCGCCACCACGGCCGTGCGCCGACGCCTCAACCCGGTGCGGCCCGTCCTCGCCCACGAGTGCATCCACTACATCATCCTGCCCGACTATGAGGCCCTGCGCCGCAAGTTCGACGACTTCGCCGCCCGCGTCGGCGAGGACTACCTCCGCGCCAACGGCATCGAGCGCCCGCGCTACCTCGACGCCCTGCCGCGCCTGATCGCCCCGGCTTCGAGATGCTCCAGTTCGCGGATTGCCTCAAGTACGAGAACAAGAACGGCCTCGTCGATGCCTTCGACGACGACCGCGATATCGACCCGGCCTGGCTGCGGCAGGTCAATGACGACGTCGTGCTCCTCGCCGATGTCGACACCGAGAGCTCCTGGTCCGGCGCATCGTGGACACTCCGGCTCCACCTCTCGAACTACGCCCCGCGGCCCCTCGGCGACGGCACCCTCGAGCTCTACCTGGCCGCACCCGGCCAGGCGCGCGAATGCGTCTACCGCGCCGACCACGTGACGCCGGTCGCCGGCGTGTCACTCCTGGCCGAGGTGGCCCTGCGCCCCAACGCCGCCACACCGGGGGCCTGGCGGATCGAGGCCGAGCTGCGCTGCGGCGGCCATGTCTGCCGCAACGACTGGATCCTGCACGTCTTCCCGCGCCGCCAGGCGGCCGCCCGGCCGACGCTGCGACTCGCCGATGCCGCCCTCGCCAAGGCCGTCGAGAGCGTCCTCCCGGCAACTCCCGCCAAGACCGACGTCGTTCTCACCGACAGCCTCGATGACCGGGTCTTCGCCGACCTCGAGGCCGGCCGGACCGTCATCCTCAACTACCACCGCGACCAGCCGGCCAATCGCACTCACCTGCCCGCCGTCCTCGACCGCTTCAAGCCCTGCATCTGGGACCGCGGCAGCCACCTCGGCGGCGTCATCGACGCGGACTGGCTGCGACAGGCCCTCGGCGGCGGACGCTTCTTCGACAAGCATTGCTACGACCTCATCGAGGGCGCCTGCAAGATCAACCTCGACCTCGCGCCGTTCCCGGTTGATGAGGTCGTCTGGGGCGTCGACAAGCCGGTGCGCGACCGCATGAA
>JAGVUW010000197.1 GCA_019136035.1 Verrucomicrobiota bacterium
GGTCAACGACAACCCGCTGACGGCCGACCATCTCTTGAACAAGCGCAACGAGTTCACGACGGCGCAGGGGATGGACCTGCAGTGGTACCACAGCGGCTTCCGCTGGCGCGTCCTGTACTCGCCGGACTTCCGGGCGGCGCTGGAGCAGACCGGTGAGCGCTTTGCGATGGCGAAGGAGGACGACCCGTACCGCTTCGTGTGGGACATCACGGCGTTGGTGAAGCCGGGCCGCAACCACCTCAAGGTGAGCTGTCTGCAGGTCCTGGCCGAGGCGCCGGTGATGGTCTTGCGGCAGATCCAGGTCGAGGTCGGCAAGGCGATTGAGGCGCCGCGTCTGGCGCCGGTGGCGCCGGCGCCGGTGGGCCCGGTGCCGACGTACGTCGCGCGGCCGCCGTCGGTGGTGCCGATGGCGGTCGCGGTGTCGCCACAGGGTCATATGGTCCTCGAGGCCTGCGGCCGCTCGTGGGCGGTGACGAGTCGCGCCAGTCTGCCGGGCGGCGGCTGGCAGGAGGCGGCCGCGGCGGCGGCGCCGGTGCGTCTGGGCCGGGGTGAGACAGCGCAGGTATCGTGGTCAGCGGGTCCCTTCCGGATTGAGCGCGCGGTCGTGGTGGAGTCCGAGCATGTCGCCATCCGCGACCGGGTCGTCAACACCGGCGAGGCCCTGGCCGGCCTGATCCTGCACCACCGCGCCGCGACGGCGGTGGCCCCCGGGCGCGTGCGTCTCGGCGGTGTGCCGAATCTGGCGGGCCAGGGCCGCCTGCGCGAGCCCTCGAATCCCTCCGTGGTGGCGCGCTATGGCGAGGTCGGCCTGGGCGTTCTGGCCGACGACGACGTCCTGCGGGTGCAGGCGCTGTGCTGTGCCGACGCCGACGGCATCGGCCTGACCGACGACCGCCTGGCGCTCGAGGCGGGCGGCGCGGTCACCCTGGAGTGGTCGCTGTATCCCCTGCCCGACGGCGACTACTGGAGCTTCGTCAATGCGGTGCGGCGGGTCTGGGATTCGGCGGTGACGATACCCGGGCCGTTCATCTTCCGGAGCAACTTCCCGTCCGGCGCGCCGGCAGCGGACCACGCCGCCTGGATGCGTGCGCGGGACTTGACGTACGTCTGCGGCGGCATTGCGAAGTTCCCGAATGGGCGCTATGCGCACGGCACCGGCATCCTGTCGGCGCCGGCCTGGGTAGCCGAGCAGCGCGACTGGACCCGGAAGTTGCGCGAGGCCGCCCCCGAGACGGTGCCGATGCAGTACTTCCACGCCCAGATCTCGACCGAGCCCGGCGGTGAGACCACCTACGCCGACTGCCGTCTGCTCGACGAGCGCGGCCGGCCCATGGCCTATCCGTACAGCTACCCGCTGCCGCTGTACGTGCCGACCCGCGACAACGCCTATGGCAAGGCCCTGTGGGGCTATGTCAACACCCTCATCGACGAGATCGGGGTGGCCGGGGTCTACTGGGACGAGCTGGCGGCGAGTGCGGCGCTGTTCCACTACGGCGAGCCATGGGATGGGGTCACCGGCCTGATCGACCCGCGCACGCACGCGGTGGTGCGCCGGATCGCCTGCGTGTCGCTCCTGATGCAGCCCCTGCAGCAGGACATCATCCGCGCCATCCGCGGCAAGGGCCTCTTCCTGATGGCGAATGGCCAGGCCAAGACGCGCACCATCCACCGCGAGAAGCTGGTGTTCTTCAGCGAGGCGAACACGTACTCGGCGCTGTCGCGCGGCCACCTCGGCTCGCCGGTGGGGCTGGGGAACCACCACCCGGAGGACTCGGTGGCGGCGAGTGTGCGCCACATCCGCGACATGCTGCACCACGGCACCGTGTATCACGGTCACACCTACCATCACGACCCGGCGCCCTGGAATGTCACCGCGGTGATGTACCCGATCACGCCGGTCGAGCTTGGCCCCGGGTATGTCCTCGGCGCCGAGCGCATCCACACGGCGGTGTCGGGTCGGTTCGGCTGGCCGGATGGCGCCGCCGCTGAGGTCTATGTGGTGAATGCCGCGGGCGAGCGTGTCGAGCCGGCGCCGGTCGAGGCGGTGGTCGAGGGCGGCCGGCATCGCTACGAGATACGGATCCCGGGCGACCACATCGCCATCCTGGTGCGCCACGACGCGCGGCCGGGCGGGGCCGCGAAGTAGGTCGGCCGCCGGGGAAGGTGGAGAACCACGAATTCACACGAATGGACACGAATGGGGGAGAGGGAAGGGGAAGGCGCGTCGGTGCGTCGGAGGACGGTGCGTCGGTGGGGGCCGGACTCGGCGCTGCCGACCTCTGACCTCCGACCTCTGACCTCGGGCTGAGGAGGGGGGAGTCAACCACGAAAGGCACGAAAGGCACGAACGAGGGGACTCCGGACTACCGACCACCGGCGCACAGGCTCCGGACTCGGAACTCCGAACTCCGTTTGCGCGGGGCCCGTCTGTGTCGGTCCGTGCGGGTTCGTGCCGGTCCGTGTACCGTAGCGCGGCCCCCGGGGGCAGCTTGCAGCGGGGGGCGGTTCCGGGGAGCCGAGCCGACGCTCGGCGGTCCCAGCGGGGACGCCGCCGCGGACACAGGCGAGACGCCTATGCCACTCTGGGGCGCCGGGGGGTCCGGAGTCGGTAGTCCTGTGGTCCTTCTGCGCGCTTCATCGTCTCACTTCGCCTGCCCCCATCCGTGTCCATTCGTGTCCATCCGTGGTCTTCACCGTCCCCCACGTTGAGCGTTCAGCGTTGGGCGTTTTCGCGTCCCCCGAGGTCAGAGGTCGGACGGTCCAGATGCACCGACGCACCGACGCACGGGCGTACTCGCCTCTTCCCCTCTCCCCGGTGCCGCGCGGCCTTCAGGCCGAGACGGCCTGGCGCAGGGCCTGGTCGAGGTCGGCCGTGATGTCGCGGAGGTCCTCCAGGCCGACCGAGATGCGGATGAAGTCCGGGGTCACGCCGGCGGCGCGCTGGGCGGCCTCGTCGAGCTGCTGGTGCGTGGTGCTGGCCGGGTGGATGACGAGGGT
>JAGVUW010000723.1 GCA_019136035.1 Verrucomicrobiota bacterium
GTTCTGGGCCAACGACGCCCTCTACGTCCTGGGCGCCCTGCCGGCCGAGCCGGCGCTGTCCGCCGAGACCCTCGCCGAGATGGCGGCCCGCGACGCCCTGCCGCGCCTGCCGCCGGCGGCACTCCCGCGGGGCTCCTGGCAGGACGAGTACGACCGCCCCGAATTCAGCGAGTACCTGCGCGACCACCTGAACAAGGCCCCATGAGGCCGGGCCTCCCCACAACCGTATCTCCGGCGCCCGGTGCGCCAGTGATGGCGCTGTGACGGCGGCATTGACCAGCGACTCTCGCCGGCGCTGTTTTCGGTGCGAGTGCGACCATGCGCAGGGAAGCGCATGGTCGCCTCTCGTATCCCCTGGCGCGCAGGTAGACACCGGCGGCCGCGCTCCTTGACAGTCCGTTCAGGCGCGCTAGTCTGGAGGGACGCCAGAACGCACGCGTGGCAGGGGACCTCTGCGCCGCTCGGCGTGCCGTTCGGATCTGGGAGGGAACTCTGCGCATGGGAAACGGGACAGGAGCCAACCTCGGCTTCGAGGACAAGCTGTGGGCCGCCGCGGACAAGCTGCGCGGCACCATGGACGCGGCGGAGTACAAGCACGTCGTCTTGGGGCTGATCTTCCTCAAGTACATCTCGGATGCCTTCATGGAGATGTACGACCGCCTGGCCGCCGACGACTACGCCGAAGCCGAAGACCGCGACGAGTACCTGGCCGAGAACGTCTTCTGGGTGCCCCCAGAGGCGCGCTGGCCATACCTGCGGAAGAGCGCCAGGCAGCCCACCATCGGCCAACTCTTGGACGACGCGATGAAGGCCATCGAGCGCGACAATGTCCAACTCAAGGGCGTCCTCCCCAAGGACTACGCCCGCCCGGCGCTGGACAAGACCCGGCTCGGCGAGTTGATTGACCTGATTGCCACCATCGGTCTGGGCGACGCCGAGAGCCGCAAGAAGGACATCCTCGGCCGCGTCTACGAGTACTTCCTGGCCCGCTTCGCCGAGAAGGAGGGCAAGGGCGGCGGCGAGTTCTACACGCCCCAGTGCGTGGTACGGCTGCTGGTCGAAATGCTGGAGCCCTTCAAGGGGCGCGTCTACGACCCCTGCTGTGGCTCGGGCGGGATGTTCGTGTCGGCCGCCAGATTCGTCACCGAACACGCCTCGTCTAACGGCAGCCTGTCTGCTCACGCCGGACAGGCGGGCGGCAAGACCAAGGCGCAGACCCAGCGCCAGATCTCGATCTTCGGCCAGGAGTCCAACTACACCACCTGGCGGCTGGCGCTCATGAACCTGGCCATCCGGGGCATCGACGCGCACATCGAGTGGGGTGACAGCTTCATCGACGACAAGCAGAAGGACCTGCGCGCTGACTTCATCCTCGCCAATCCGCCTTTTAACATGGAGGACTGGGGCTATTCGAAGGTGGCCGAGGACCTTCGCTGGAAGTACGGCAAGCCGCCCAAGGGCGGCGAGCGCAAGCGGAAGGACGGCTCAACCATCACCGTGGACGGCGGCAACGCCAACTACGCCTGGATTCAGCACTTTCTTTATCACCTGGCCCCCGACGGCACCGCCGGTTTCGTGCTGGCCAATGGGTCCATGTCCTCGAACACCTCCGGCGAGGGCGATATCCGCAAGGCCATCATCGAGGCCGACCTCGTGGACTGCATGATCGCGCTGCCCGGGCAGCTCTTCTACACGACCCCGATCCCCGTGTGTCTCTGGTTCCTTACCCGGCAGAAGACCGCCAACCGGGCCAAGGGCTACCGTCCGCGCCCCGGCGAGACCCTCTTCATCGATGCCAGGAAGATGGGCACGCTCACGGACCGGACCCACCGCGAGCTGTCCGACGAAGACATCGCCCACATCACCCGCACCTACCACGCCTGGAGAAGTGGGAATGGGGAAGAGGCAAGGGTGAAGTATGGAGTCTATGAGGACCAGCCGGGCTTCTGTGGCACGGCCACGCTCAAGGAGATCAAGGAACACGGCTACGTGCTGACGCCCGGCCGCTACGTCGGCACCGAGGCGGTCGAGGACGACGGCATCCCCTTCGAGGAGAAGATGGCCGAACTCACGGCAGCCCTCTACGAGCAGATGGCCGAGTCCGTCCAACTGGATGACGCGATCCGCGCCAACATGGAGGCCTTGGGCTATGGCCAGTGATGCCTACCAGCCGCCCTACAGCCTCACCCCGGCCATGTTCCGCATGGTCGAGGAGATCGGCGAGGCGCTGGGCCGACTCCGAGCCGGAAGCGGCCCCGTCGAGCCCCACCTGCGGCGTGGCAACCGCATCCGCACCGTCCAGGCCTCCTGCGCCATCGAGGGGAACACCCTCAGCGTCGAGCAGGTCACGGCGGTGCTCGAAGGCAAGCGGGTGCTGGGCACGCCCCGCGAGATCCAGGAAGTCCGCAACGCCTTTGTCGCCTACGAGCGCATGGCCGACTGGTCGCCGCATTCCCGCGACGACCTGCTGGCCGCGCACGGCGTCCTCATGGCCGGGCTGGTCGACGAACCGGGCCGCTTCCGCTCCGGCGGCGCCGGCATCCAGCGCGGCGAGGAGATCGTCCACCTCGCGCCTCCCGCCGACCGCGTGCCCGCCCTGATCGCCGACCTTCTGGCCTGGCTCAAGGCCACCCCGGAGCACCCGCTCATCGCCAGTTGCATCTTCCACTACGAGTTCGAGTTCATCCATCCCTTCCAAGACGGCAACGGCCGCATGGGCCGCCTCTGGCAGACCCTCATCCTCAGCCGCTGGAACCCTCTTTTCGCCGCCGTCTCCGTCGAGACCCTCACCGGCGAGCACCAGGCCGACTACTACGCTGCCCTGAATGCCAGCAACAAGGCGGTCGCCTGCAACCCGTTCATCGAGTTCATGCTGGCCATGATTCGCGACGCCCTGCGGGGACTCATCGCGACCGAACAAGTAAGCGAACAACAAACCGAACAAGTTGTGCGCCTCCTTGCGGCGATGGGCAGAACGCCCCTCTCCGCCCGGGA
>JAGVUW010000511.1 GCA_019136035.1 Verrucomicrobiota bacterium
CAACGACATGGGCAGCGCCGTGGCGGCCACCGAGCTGGCCCTGATGGCCGGCGCCACGCGCGTCGAGGGCACCCTGTTCGGCCACGGCGAGCGCTCGGGCAATGTCGACCTGGTGACGATGGCGATGAATCTGCAGTACCTGGGCATCGACACCGGCCTGGACTTCCATGACATCGAGGGCATCCGCGACCGCGTCTGCGAGCTGACTTCCATGCCCTGCCACCCGCGCCACCCCTACGCCGGCGAACTCGTCTTCAGCGCCTTCTCCGGCTCGCACCAGGACGCGATCCACAAGGGCCTGGGCCATGCTGAGGACCTGCGCAAGCACTTCGGCGGCTGGAAGATACCCTACCTGCACATCGACCCGAAGGACCTCGGCCGCAGCTACGAACGCTTCATCCGCATCAACAGCCAGTCGGGCAAGGGCGGCATCGCCTACGTGCTGAAGCAGGACTACGATGTCGAGCTGCCGCGGGCGCTGCTGGTCGAGCTGAGCGGCTTCGTGCAGCAGTTCGCCGACGAGTCGCAGCGCGAGGTCCAGAGCCGCGAGGTCTGGGAGATCTTCCTGAAGCAGTTTGTGCGTCAGGACGGCCCGATCCGCCTGGTCAACTACTGGCCGCGGCCGAATGCCGATGACCCGAAGGTGATCGAGGGCGAGGTCCACGTCGACTTCGGCGGCCGCCGGCAGGTGCTCTTCGGGACGGCCGTCGGCCCCATCGCCGCCTTCGTGCGCGCCATCCGGCAACTGCCGGTGCCGGAGTTCGTCCTGCAGGAGTACCAGGAAGACGCCATCGGCGCCACGGCTGACGCCGAGGCCATCACCTTCGTCCGGCTGGAGAGCGCCAGCGAGGGGACCTTCTACGGCGTCGGCATGGGCCACAACATCGACCAGGCGGCCGTCAGCGCGGTCATCTCGAGCCTCAACCGCATGTTGGCACAGGGCTGAGAGCCCCGCGCTGACGGCATCGGGTCCTCAAGCCTCGGTCGTATGGATCGCCTTGAGGACCCCGACCGTCGCCTCGACCAGCTCCTGGCCGCCGGCCGGCGAGACCTGGTTGCAGTACAGGCTGGCGCTGTAGCCCTTGCCCCAGACGGCCCGTTCCGTGGCCAGGTAGCCGCCGCAGGCGGTGGGCGTTCCGGCCAGTTGCACGATGAAGGTCTGGGTGAACGGGCTGCGTGCCTGGATGCGGTGCTGGTAGTCCATGTAGAGCTCGAAGCAGTTCGACGCGAAGGCGACCTCGCCGATGCGGAGGACGTGCATCTCCATGGGCAGGGTCGGCTGGGTCTGCTGGTCGGCGTAGCGCTGCAGGATGCGCTGGCAGCGGTTGCGTCGCGCCACCAGGGTCGAGTCGTGGACGAGGCGTTCCCGAGGCGTCCCGGTGCTGGCGAAGGGGACCTTGTTCAGTTCCTCGAGCTGGCGGCACTCGCTCTCGTACTCCTCTGGCGTGATGAAGCGCCGGCTGAGGTCGACGGTCTTGACCACGTGGGCGATGGGCAGGGCGCTGCGGATGTCCTTGCGGGCCCAGGCGAGGACCTCGTCGAAGGCGCCGCTGATGCGCTCGGCGATCTCGCGGCGGGTCAAGCCCTCGCGGACGGTCCCGGGGTAGTCGGAGCCGTACTTGAGGCGGTAACGGCGCTCCTGGGCCTGCTTGTAGTGCAGCACCCGCGGCGCCAGGTCGCCCGCGGCGGCGCACTGGGGCAGGATGAAGAGGCCCTCGCCATACTTGCGGCGCAGGGCGATGCGGACGTCATGCCAGTAGTCCGCCGACAAACGCCACTCACTCTCGGAATTCTGCGAGGGGCAGGGGACGTTGATGATGGCCCCGGTCAGGTGGCCCTGGGGGTCGAAGGTGTAGAGCAGGTTGATGAAGTGGTCGGCGCCGGCCTCGTAGTGGCTGAACTGGTCGTCGTTGGTATTGCCGTACATGGCGGCATGTCCGGCGACGATCATGCCCGGCCGGCCGCTGGCACCGGGGCGCTGCGAGAGGTCGTCGTGGTAGACGACGCGGCGGCTGTGGCCGACGACCGCGTAGCCATAGCCGAAGGCGACGCCGCCGGGGGCGCGCCGCGCGTAGGCCTCGACGATGGCGTCGGTGATCTGCGCCGTGAGGAACTCGCGGTACTCGTCGCTGGAGGCGATCTCGATGCCGTCGTGCGGGACCTGCGCCGGCGTCGCCATCGAGACCTGGTTCGCTTTGTAGTAGCTCGGGCCGTCGTGCGTGTGCGTGCAGTGCATCAGGATCTTCTCGACCGCCAGACCCGGCAGACGCACCGAGACCCTCTCCCGGACCTCCTCGACCAGGTACGAGCGGATCGACACGAAGTCGGCCGAGAGGAAGACGACCAGGTCCTCGCCGTTGTCGATGACCAGGGCCGTGACCGTGACCGGGTCCAGCACGCCCTCCGAGACACGGATGTAGAACTGGCCGGGGATGTCCACCGGTCGATCCGTCGACACATCGCGACTCGCCCAGCCGATCAGCAGCTCGTTCATGGTGTCTCCTGTCGTTGTTGCCGTCAGCGCCCCAGCCGCGCTCGCCTCGTAGGGTAACCCCGCATCGCCATCGCCGCCACGTCGGCGCGCCGGCCGACCCCGCCCGGCGACCGGGCGGCTGCCCAAAACCCCGGTTCTGGCACCCCTTCAGGGTGCGTGGCCTGTGGGTTCACGGCTCCGGGGGTTGGGCTCTCGCGCGACCCCCGGCTACGATCTGCCACCCCTCCAGGGTGGCCAGGCAAGCGCTGCCGCGAGCTTGGGGCATGCCGCCCCGCGGGTCTCCGTTCCGGCGCCCTGAAAGGGCATCATGCATCAGCCCAGGGCAACGCCCTGGGAAATCCAGTGTGCCGTCATTGCAGGCTGAAAGTCTGCGACAGAGCGACGCACTCAACGGTGGGATGCTTCCTACCAGGGCCGCGCGCCACTGGCCGAACTCGCCTGACCGGTTTCCGGCCAGGCCCGCCCGGTGAGCGGGCGGGATTGCAGGGC
>JAGVUW010000146.1 GCA_019136035.1 Verrucomicrobiota bacterium
CGCCGCGAGAGCAGGAGCTCCGCCGGTGCGTTCCCTCGCGCCATCGACACCTCGATGCAGCCCCGTCCCTCCAGCATTCCACCATTCCATCACTCCAATTCGTCAGTGCTGGCCTCGGTGCGCCGGTCCTTGTGTTCTCGCGGCCCTCGCAGTATGGTGACGCGTTTCAGCGAGAACGCCATCCGGGATGGCTGAACGCTCCGCCCAGGCCGGGCGTCCTCCGTGGGCCCCTTCGACGGGCCTTGTCGGCGGCGCCGGCGGTGGCGATGGGACGACGGCAACGACCTTAGGAAAGGACCGAATCTATGGCCGCGATTTCCCCTCTGCAGAGGGCGCGCACCGCCTACCAGCCGAAGCTTCCCGCGGTGCTCGAGGAGCACGGGCCCTTCGTGACGCTCCGCGAGGGCAGTCCCACCCGTTCGATATCGGACCAGGATGAGATCCGGCAGCAGTTCCCCGGCACCTACGGCCTGCCGGTGGTCACCTTCGCGGCGGGCACGCAGCGCGAGACCACGCCGATGACGGTCGGCGTGATCCTCTCCGGCGGCCAGGCGCCCGGCGGGCATAACGTCATCGCCGGCCTCTTTGACGGCATCAAGGACCTCCACCCCGAGAGCCGTCTCCTGGGCTTCCTCGGCGGCCCCAAGGGGCTGATGAAGGACAAGTGCATGGACCTCACCGGCGAGGTCATCGACGCCTACCGCAACACCGGCGGCTTCGACATGATCCAGAGCGGCCGTGACAAGATCGAGAAGCCGGAGGATTTCGCGGCGACGGTGGCGACCTGCAAGCGCCACGGCGTCAAGGCCCTGGTCGTCATCGGCGGCGACGACTCCAATACCAATGCCTGCCTGCTGGCCCAGTACATGCTCGACCATGGCCATGATATCCAGGTCATCGGCTGCCCCAAGACCATCGACGGCGACCTGAAGAACGACTGGATCGAGATCTCGTTCGGCTTCGACACTGCGACGAAGGTCTACAGCGAGCTGATTGGCAACATCGAGCGCGACGCCAACTCGGCCCAGAAGTACTGGCACTTCATCAAGCTCATGGGCCGATCCGCCTCGCACATCGCGCTGGAGTGCGCCCTGCAGACCCAGCCCAACGCCTGCATCATCAGCGAGGAAGTGGCCGCCCGCGGCCAGACCCTCAACCAGGTCGTCCGTGACCTCGCGACGGTCATCAAGACGCGCGCCGACAAAGGCATGAACTTCGGCGTGGCGCTCATCCCCGAGGGCCTCATCGAGTTCATCCCCGAGATGCGCGGCCTGATCCGCGAGCTGAATGACCTGCTCTCGGAGCACAGCGAGAGCAAGCCGTACTTCGACAGCCTCAAGCGTGAGGACGACCGCCTGCAGTTCGTCAACAAGAAGCTCACCCCGGCCGCCTCGCAGGCCTTCAGCTCCCTGCCGCTGAGCATCCAGCTCCAGCTCATCGGCGACCGCGATCCGCATGGCAATGTCCAGGTCTCCAAGATCGAGACCGAGAAGCTCCTGATCGACCTGGTCGGCGATGTCCTGCGCGAGTGGCAGGCGGCCGGGACCTACAAGGGCAAGTTCAGCTCGCAGGCGCACTTCTTCGGCTACGAGGGCCGCTGCGCCGCGCCCTCGAACTTCGACGCCGACTACTGCTACAGCCTGGGCTACACCGCTGCGGCCCTCATCGGCGGCGGCCGCACCGGCTACCTCAGCAGCGTCAGGAACCTCTGCGCGCCGGCCCGCGAGTGGGAAGCCGGCGGCGTGCCGCTGACCATGATGATGAACCTGGAACGCCGCCATGGCTCGGCCAAGCCGGTGATCCGCAAGGCCCTGGTCGAACTGGAGGGCAAGCCCTTCAAGGCCTTCGCGGCACAGCGTCAGTCCTGGGCCGAATCGACGGCCTACGTCTATCCGGGGCCGATCCAGTATTTCGGGCCGCCCGAGGTCTGTGATGTCGTCACCAAAACGCTGTTGCTCGAGCGTGCCTGAGGCCGTCCAACCCTTCCGCCTGCGGCTCCGGCGGTGTGTGCGCCGGGGCCGTGGCGGCGTTGTCTCCGCGGCCATTGCGGGGCATCCCGTGGCGCGGTCGTCGCGCCCGCGGCGGTCCGGCCTCTGGCGGGTCGGCCTGCTGGCCCTCGTGGGCCTCTTCGGCCTGGCCGGCTCACTCGCCGCGGCGCCGCGGATCGCCGCCGTGTCGCTGCGCTTCGGCGGCTCGCCGCGCCTGCCCGTGGCCGAGTGGGCCAGCCTGAACTACCGCCTCGAGAACCCCGATGGCAAGACGGTCACCGTCCGCCTCTCGGTGCGGGCCACCGCCCACGCCCGGGCCGTCTTCGAACGCGAGGTCGTCCTGCCGCCCCGAACCGTCATCAGCGGCCAGGAACTCATCACGGCCGACGCCGCCGAGGAGTACATCGTCAGCCTGTTCGAGGGCACTCAGCGCCTCGAGCGCACCCAACTCCCGGTCAAGGCCATGGACCAGCCGCAGACCGCGGCCGTGGTCGTCCTGAACGACAGCGCCGATACCGGCAACGCCAGCGTTCTGGCGCGGCTGCCGGGGCTGGAGATGAATGTCAGCGTGTCGACCATGTCGGCGCGGCAGGCGCCGCATCATTGGGCCGTCTATGGCCATACCCGCCTGGTCCTGGTCCTGCGGCCGGACTACCGTGAGCTGGCCTCGGCGCAGTTCGAGGCCCTGACCCAGCACGTCCAGCGCGGCGGGACGGTGCTGTTTGCCGAACCTGATGGCGCCCTGGAGGCGGCCGGCACGCCGTGGAGCGGCCTGCTGCCGGTATTGCCGTCGGGGGTGCGCCGGGTCGAGGCCGTGCCGGCCTTGGACGAGTGGGGCGAGCGCTGGTGGTCGGCCCAGCCGGCGGCGCAGCGCACCGGCCAGCGTCAGCCGCTGGCCGAGCGCGATGGCATTCCCTGTCTGGAGAGCAGCGAGCGCGGCGATGGCCTGACCGTCCTGCGCCAGGATGGCATGCCGCTGCTGCGCTGGCAGCGCTGCGGTCTTGGCCGTGCCGGCGTGGTCGCGATCGACCCGAGCCAGATGCGCCTGGCCGACAGCGGTGCGATGGTGCCCCTGTGGAACCACATCCTGTCGCAGGCCCCGCCGGTGTTCTCGCTGGGCAATCTGGAGAACAGCCACACCCTGCCGACGGTGCTCGGGCACCTGACCGGCTTCCGCATCCCCTCGGCCGGCGCGATCGCCTGGGTCCTCTACGGCTATGCCATCCTCCTGGCGGTCCTGCTGATCGCTGGATTCCTGTGGCGTCGACAGGCCCTGTGCTGGACCCTGGCGGCGGTGTCGGGACTGGCGCTGACGGCCGGGCTGTTCGCCTGGGCGCTGCGTCAGAACGCCACCCGGCCGGTGGCCGGCGCGGCGCTGCTGGACCTGCGCGCCGTGACGGCCGAGAGCCACACCGCCACGGCCGTCGTCAGCCTCTTCGCTAAGAAGGACCTCGAGCCGGCCATCCGTGCCACCGCCGGGACGCCGCTGCTGCGGCCCCTGCCATCGCCGGCGCGCGGCAAACGCCGCGAGCCGCTCGACGCGCCGCTGCTGGTGCGCCACGCCGAGGACCGCGCCGGCCTGGCCGGCACGACGGTGCAGGCGCTCAAGCCGCGCGAGTTCGGCCTGCTCTACGAGCGCCCGGCGCTCCACGCCGCGCCGATCACCGTCCGCCTGGGCGACGGCGCCCTGCAGTTCGGCGACGGGGCCGCCCTCCCGGACGGCCTGGCCGGACCTGACACGCGATCGTTCCTGCTCCTCCCGGGCGGGCTGATGCCCCTGAGCCGCGACGGCACCCGCCTCACCGGCCTCGCCGGCGGGGCGCGGCTCCTCGAGACCGATCCCTTCCTTAACGACCTCGGCGAGTACCTCTCCGCCGGGGCCTTCCCCAGGCCCGCCGTGGTGTTGCTGAGCCCAGTTCGGCCCGACCGTGCGGACCTGCCCCTGGAGCTCCCCGGACTGGTTGCCGACGGCTTCCGCGCCGCGTTCCTCCCGGCCGTCCTCGAGTGCGGCCCCGGGCGGCTGCGCCTGCCGCCGGAGGTGGTGCGCCTCGAGGCCGTCGAGCAGAGCGCCCGCAGCCTGGCGCGACAGGACCCCCGCGAGGGCACCATCCTGCGCTCGGCGCTGCATGTGATGGCCCTCGAGGTCGTCCTGCCGCCGCCCTGCGCCGACCTGCGCCTCGACCAGGTGAGCGTGAGCATCGACTACGGCAATGTCGGTGGCAACATCCTGATCGAGCCGCGTCTGACGCGCTCGCCCCTGGCCGGCCAGACGAACGGCGCCGAGGCCGCCTGGCCGAGCGCCATCGCCGCCAGCCGCCGCGAGGGCGGCGCCTACCACTTCGAGGGCGCCAGCCTGGGCGACCTGATCGAGCCGGCCTACGGCCGCTGCCGGCTCCTCCTGCAGGTCTCCCAGAAGGCCATGGTCCGCGATGCTACCGAAGCCGACCGCGTCAACCGCTGGCGGATGAACCGCCTGCAGGTGAGCCTCGCCGGCAGCCTGCCCGAGCCGCAGCAGACCAGAAGGTTCTGAGCATGATCCGTACCGAAAACCTCACCCGCGACTACGGCGGTGGCCGGGGCATCGTCGACCTGAATCTGCACGTGCCGCCCGGGACCATCTACGGCTACATCGGCCCCAACGGCGCCGGCAAGACCACCACCATCCGGATGCTCTGCGGCCTGGCCAAGCCCAGCAGCGGCCGCGCCTTCATCAACGGCATCGAGGTCACGCCCGCCAACCAGGCCAGCATCAAGCGCGCCATCGGCTACCTCCCGGATATCTTCGGGGTCTACGACCAGATGAGCGTCTGGGAGTACCTCGACTTCTTCTGCGCCGCCTACCGCATCCGGCCCGCCGCCCGCGAGGCGCGCATCCGCGAGGCCCTGCACCTGACCGACAGCACCTACATGCTCGACTACCAGGTCATCAGCCTGTCGCGCGGCATGCGTCAGCGCATTGGCCTGGCCAAGACCCTCCTGCACGACCCCGCCGTGCTCATCCTCGACGAGCCGGCCGGCGGCCTCGATCCGCACGCCCGCATCGAGATGCGCCGGACCATCGAGCGCCTGCGGGATGTCGGCAAGACCATCCTGCTCTCGTCGCACATCCTGCCCGAACTCGCCTCGGTCTGCGACCTCATCGGCATCCTCAAGAATGGCCGTCTGGTGGCGCAGGGCAGTGTCGCGGAGATCACCGAGCAGCTCCGCGAGAAGATCGTCCTGGTGGCGACCGTCGACGGCGGTGTGCCCAAGGCCGTCCGGCTCTGCCTGCAGCACCCCGGCGTCGACGAGGCCAGCGCCGCCGGCGATGAGATCCGCATCGTCTTCTCGGGGACGCGACCGGCCGTGGCCGACCTCACCGAACGGCTCGTCACCGGCGGCGTCCGCGTCATGTCCCTGCGCGAGGAGGAGCCCGACCTCGAGCAGGTCTTCCTCACCGTGACCGGCGATGACGGCTCCGCCGAGAATGAGCAGGGCTGAGCGATGCTGAGGCTCTGGAACAACCCGATCTTCCTCCGCGAGTTCCGCTCCTACACGCGCTGTCGCAAGACCCTGGCGCTGACCCTCCTGGTGGTCTTCAGCCTGGCGGCGGTGCTGCACCTGCTCTGGCCGCGCACCGGGGTGTTCTCGGAGATCAACAGCAACGAGATCTTCACCGTCTTCCTTAACCTCAACCTGGCCCTGGTCATCCTGATCATACCGGCCTTCGTCTCGACCACCATCACCCAGGAACGCGAGAACGGCTCCTTCGACCTGCTCTTCACCTCGCTCCTCACGCCCGGCGAGATCATGGTCGGGAAGCTCTTCAGCTCCCTGGCGATCACCTTCCTGGTGGTCATCGCCACCATGCCCATCACGGCGGTCTGCGCCCTCAGCGGCGGCATCAGCATCGCCCTGCTGGTGAAGGCGTACTCGGTGGTGCTCTTCGCCACCCTCGGCTACGGCCTCTTCGGCCTCTGCCTCAGCGCCGTCTGCTTCCGCAGCTTCACGGCGCTGGTGCTGACCTACGTCGGCATGCTCCTCTTCGCCGGCGCCACCTGGCTGCCGGCGGTCCTTCTCGGCGACCTGGTCGGGCTGCAGGGCCTGTGGCGCATGGTGCGGGCGCTGAGCCCGTTCGAGGCGCTCTTCGCCCTGAATCACCCCGAGCGCTACAGCCTGCAGGTCACCGGCCTGTCGGCGGCCCTGGTGTACCGCTTCTACCTGGTCGGCATGGCCGTCCTCAGCCTGGTCTGCTTCAGCATCTTCTGCCTGCACATCCTGCGGCCGCGCCGGCCGCGCCGCCCGCCGCGCGAGGGCCTCATCACCGACTCGCGGCAGGCCCTGCGCCGACGGCTGTCCTTCCCGTTCTACCTGGTCGACCCGCTGCGCCGCAAACGCCCCATCGCCGGCTGGCGCAACCCGATCTACGTGGCCGAGATGCGCAGCCGCATCTTCGGCAAGCCGAAGGTGATCCTGCGGGCCCTCTCCACCATCATCGTCCTGAGCATGCTCCTCCTCCTGCTCGTGGCGGTGCAGTTCGCCTCGACCTTCGAGCCGGACCTGGTGCGCATCGTGGCCATCATCTTCCAGGTCGGCGTGGTGGCCTTCTTCGCCCCGGCGGTCTGCAGCGGCAGCATCACCGACGAGCGCGTCAGCGGCACCCTGACCCTGCTGCGGCTGACGCCCCTGCGGGCGCGGACGGTCGTCGCCGGCAAGCTCAAGGCCGGACTGGTCTACGTCATGATCTTCCTGGTCAGCAGCGTCCCGGTGCTCCTGACCCTGAGCTACCTCGAATCCGAGGCCGCCTACTGGCGCCTGGGGGCGTGGTTCGCCATCCTGGTGCTGACCGCGACGGCCCTCGTCAGCGTGGGACTCTGCGCCAGCACCCTGACGCCCACCACCGGCGCCGCCACGGCCGTGAGCTACGTCGTCGCCGCTGTCATCTGCCTGGGGACCCTCAGCGTCCTGCTGTTCGGCTCGCGCATCGGGCCGTCGGTCGAGGCCGCGGTGCTGTCGCTCAACCCGATCGCCGGGGCCCTCCAGGTGACCTCCGACAGCCTCTTCGACGACCTCCCGAAGGTCTTCAACCAGCCGCTGTGGGTGAACACGCTCCTGTTCCTGACCGCCCTGACGGTCCTGCTGAATGTCGTGACCGCCATCCGCGTCAAACGTATCTTCTCACAACGCGACTGACCGCCGCGCTGTCGGCGGCGAAGGAGACGCCCGCCCCATGGGCCCCGCGATTGTCCATTACGTCACGATCTTCCCGCTCTTCCTGGCCCTCTGGCAGGACCGCCCGCTCACGGCCGACGACCTCCACCCGGGACCCTACCCGGTGGTCATCAGCCCCGAGCAGATCGCCCTGCAGCGCCAGGTCATCACCGCCGCCGACCGCGAGCTGCGCCTGACCATGGTCAAGGAGCTCCGCCAGAGCGGCGAGCAGGCTGCCTTCATGGTGCTCCTGACGCGCCTGGGCGAGGAGAAGGACCCCGGCGTCCTGGCCGCGGTGCTGCAGCAGCTCGAGATGTCGCCCTTCCGTCCGTCCGGCCTGGCCGGCGTGATCGCGCCGCTGCTGGAGCGCCCGGAAGAGCCGGTGCGTTACTGGGCGGTGGCGTTGTATGGTCGTTGCGACGGCGCCGATCCGGCCCGTCTCGTCGCGGCACTCCAGGACCCGATCGCGGCGATCCGCCTGGTCGCGGCGGCGCGCCTGCGCGACCGCCCTGAGGATGTCACCTCGGCGCTCTGGCAGGCCGCCCTCGACGGCACCGACCCGGCCGTCGCGGCGGCCCTGGCGGCGGGCTTCTGCCGCAGCCGCGGCGGCGCCCTGGCCGGCGCCGAGGTGGCACGGGTGTTCCCGACGGCCCACGCGGCCGTGCGCCAGGCCATCGCGGACAGCCTGGCCGACCTCGCGGCCGGCCTGCAGGAGCGCCTCCTGCCCTTGGCCGCTGACGATCCGGGGGTGGCAGTGCGCGGCGCCGCCGCGACCGCCATGGGCCGCCTGGCCCGTCCGAAAGACCAGCCGCGCCTCCTGGCACTCACGCGCGATGCCGACCCGGAGGTGCGCCGGCGCGCCGTGGCGGCGTGCCGGGCCTACCCCGATGCGACCACCCTGGTAGCCCTCATCGACCGCCTGTTGGACGAGCGCGCCCTGGTGCGTCGCGAGGCCGAAGAGGCGGTGGTGGCCATCCACGAGACCCTCGCCGTCGGCACCGCGACCAGCGCCCGCCTCGCCACCGCGGCGTTTCCGGGCCGTGGCCACCTCTGCCGCGTCCTCGGCCGCGTCGGTCACCGCGAAGCCGCTCCGGAGATCCATGGCATCCTCCAGACCGAGCGCGAGCCGGAAGGCCTGCGCGATGCGGCCATGGCCCTCGGGCTCCTCGAGTACGACCCCGCTGCCGCCGACCTGGCACGCCTCGGCGACTCGCATGAGAGCCCGGTGGTGCGCGAGGCCGTCGCCGAAGCCCTCGGCAGGCTGGCGCGTCCCGAGA
The DNA here is from genome assembly GCA_019136035.1 of Verrucomicrobiota bacterium. Classification (GTDB taxonomy): domain Bacteria; phylum Verrucomicrobiota; class Lentisphaeria; order Oligosphaerales; family JAFGRS01; genus JAGVUW01. The sequence goes on from JAGVUW010000146.1 coordinate 8,456, forward strand.
GCTATGACACCCTCCGCAAACTCGCCTTCGCCGCCGAAGACCCGGTCCGCCAGGCGGCCATCCTGAGCATGGGCAGAATTGGCGACGGCGAGGCCTTCAACGCCACGATCTTGAAGGTCCTCAACCAGGTCCGTGCCGGGATGTCCGGCACCAACCGCGCCGCCGCGGCCTGGTCTGCCGGGCGACTGCGGCCGATCGACCCGGCGCTGGTGCAGCGCCTGCGCGTCCAGGCGACGGTCCCGGTCGTCCCCGGCGAGATGGGCGAGATGCTCTTCGAAGAAGACCCGGTCATGGCCAACGTCGACATGGCCCTGGCCGCGCTGGCGCGTGAGGACGCCGGCGCCCGCACGGCCCTGGAGGCAGTCTGCCTGGCGCACAGCCCGGCCCTGGCCGACGGCTCGCCGGCCTCCGGACCGGGCGGTTTGGTTGCCACTGCCGAGGTCGTCGAGTGCGCCCGCCAGGCGCAGGCCCATGCCCAGGGCCAGACGCCCACGCCGGGGCCGCGCCCGACTGTCTCGATGACCTTCAGCGTGGAGCGCTACACGCCCGTGGAGCCCTGAGACCCGGCGGCGCCGCGGCCGGCTACCGAGGAACGACGGCACCATGCAGTCTACCCGCCACCCGCATCCGCATCTCGACCCGCGCCAGCCCCGCCAGGACAGCCATCCGCAGACCAACCCCCCGGTCTTTGCCTGGAAGGCGCCCCCCGAGGCGGCGCCCTTCGAGCTGGTCGTGGCCCGCGACGCCGGCCTCCGCGATGTCGTCCTGCACCAAGCCGGCTGCCTCGACCCGCTGTTTCTCCCCGAGCGGGCCCTGCAGCCGGGGCGGTACTACTGGACCTGGCGCGGCCGGGGCTGCGAGGGCGAACTCTTCCGCTTCACCGTCGAACCGACCGCCGCAGTGGTCGAGGTCCCGCCGGTGCGCGACTGGCTGGCGGCGCTGCCGGCGGCGCACCCGCGGCTCTACGTCACCCCGGAGCAGGCCGCGAGCCTGCCGGGCGATCCGGGCCTGGAGGCGGGGCGACGCCAGGCGGCGGACTGCGCCGGCGAGCTGCTCGGGTCGTCCCACGACCTGGCCGAGCCGCCCTACCTGCCCGACCGCCGCCAGGACTACGGCGCCTTCATCCGTGCCTTCGGCAGCATCATGTGGGAATCCCGCGCCTTCGTGGCCGGCGCCCAGGCGCTGGCACTGGCGCACCTCCTCACCGGCCGGGAGGACTTCGGCCGGGCTGCCTGCCGACGCCTCGACGCGATCGCGCACTGGGACCCGGAGGGCTCGACGCACCTGGCGCACAACGACGAGCCGCATATGTCGGTGATCTGGAATGGCCCCGCCGCCTGCGACTGGGCCTGGGACTGCTTCACCGACGACGAACGCGAACGCGTCATTGCGCAGTTCCGCCGGCGCGGCGAGATCACCTTCGAGCACATGCACGGGCGCGGCGCCTACGGCATCACGCGCTTCGACTCGCACGCCGGCCGCGAGATCGTCTTCCTGGCCCTGCTGTCATGGGTCTTCCATGGCCACATACCCGAGACCGAACGCTGGCTGACCTGGCTGCGGCCGGTGCTCTGCGGCATCTGGCCGGTCTGGGCCGGCGACGACGGCGCCTGGGCCGAGGGGCCGTCCTACGGCCAGGCCTACGTGACGATCATGCAGATGTTCGCCACGGCGCTGAAGCGCACCACCGGTGTCAACCTCTACCGCCGGCCGTTCTGGCGCGCCCATGGCGAGTGGCGGCGCTGGTGCCTGCCGCCCTACGCCGAATGGATCGGCTTCGGCGACCACACCGAGCGCTGGCGCAGCGGCTGGATCGCCAACGCCGACCTGGTCGAGGTCATCGCCCGCGAGGCCCCGGCGCCCGGGCTGCTGCCCTACGTGGCGCAGCTCCGCCGCGAGGCGTGCACCTGCGAGCCGCGCCCAGGCGTCGACGCCGAGGCCCTCGGGATCACGCCCCAGCTCCTCCTGACAGCGCCGGCACCCGCCGCGGCCGGCGCGGCCCCGGCGACCGCGGCGCCGGAGCCCTGCCTGCGGGTTTTCCCCGCCGCCGGATGGGCCGCCTTCCGGACCGACTTCGCGTCGCCGGAACGCGACATCGCCATGATCTTCCGGTCGTCGCCCTTCGGCTCGATCAGCCACTCGCACGCCAATCACAATGACTTCGTTCTGCACGCCGGCGGGCGTGTCCTGGCCATGCCCAGCGGCTACTACGATGGCTATGGCTCGAATCACCACGCCAACTGGGTCTGGCATACCCGCAGCCACAACTGCCTGACCCTCTCCGAGGCCGGCCAGATCATGCGCTCGCCGGCCGCAGTCGGACGCCTCGAGACGCCCTGGGAGGACGACCGCATGGCCTACGTCTGCGGCCAGGCCGATGCCGCTTACGCCGATCGCGCCCGGCGCTGCCGACGCCATGTCGTCTTCCTCAAGGCCGAGAGGGCCTTTGTCATGATCGACGAGTTCGTCGGCGCTCCCGGGATGGTCTCGACGCCGCAGTGGAACCTGCACGCCTGGGCGCCATTCGCCACCGACGAGGCGGCACGCGCGTTCGTGACCCGCCGTGAAGGCTGCGCCCTGCACGGACATGTCCTCTACCACCACAACGGCTTCTTCTCCCTCAGCGAGGGCTGGGATCCGCCGCCGCAGGCCCGCCACCCGAACCCGCAGTGGCGACCCCAGTACCACCTGCGCTTCAGTCCCGGCGGCCTGTTCTCCTCGCTGAACCTGGCCGTCGTGCTCTGCCCGGACACCCCCGGGGCCCCCGCCACGACCGTGAGCGCTGCCGCCGAGGGCGGTCTTGAAGCCGCCACCATCGGCTGCTGGCGCTGCCGCGTGCGCCGCGAAGGCCGCGGCATGGACCTGGACGGCGCTGCTCAGCCCGAACTGCTGGCCGTCTTCGAGGACGGTACCAGACGCTACGCCCTCGGAGCCAATGGGATGAGCCCCGTGGGCTGACCGAGACCGCCGCCGCGGGGACACCGGGGGGCCTCGGGGACATCGGGGACATCGGGGGCCTCAGCGCCACGGGCGACTGCGGCGAATCCATACTGGAGTCCCTTGGGGCGCTGGAGTCCCTTTCGGGGAGATCCCAGACCCACGGCCCGGCGCCAGGGCAGGGGGTCGCAAGGGGGCCTTAGGGGGCCTTGCCGGCGGTGACGCTGGGCAGAATGACGCTCCCGAGGTAGTCGCCCGAGGCCGAGGTGACCGGGGTGGCTGTGCAGTCGACCTCGAAGGCACGGCCATCCGCGTGCTTGCCGTGGAAGGTGCCCTGCCAGATGCGACCCTGGCGCACGACCTCACGGATGGATCGGATGAGGTCTTGCTCGCGCCGCGTGCGCGCCAGCTTGAGCATCGGGGCTCCCACGATCTCGTCCATGGACCAGCCCGTCAGCTCCGCGTAGGCCTGGTTTGCGAACAGCACGAGGCCGTCGGCATCGCCAACCAGCACCGGCCCCGGAACCAGTTCGGCCATCCGCATGAGCAACCGAAGCTGGCCATGCTGACGACGCAGTTCCTCGATATGCCGGGCCCGCTCCGTGACGTCGGTGATGAAGCCCTCGCGAACCCGCACGCCATTCTTGTTGTCGTTCACATCGGTGCCGTGCTCGTCCACCCAGTGCAGCGTCCCGTCCTTGCTGACGATCCGGTAGGTGAGGTTGAACGACTCCTGCCGTGCCTCGGCGTCGGCGATGGTCTTCTCGACCCGCGCGCGATCGTCAGGGTGTACGACATGCTGGCGGTACAGGGTGATGTCGGTGACAAAGGCGCCTGCCGGGTACCCGGTCAGGGCCATGCAGCCGGCACTGCAGAACTCCACACGGCCTTTGGGGTACTGTGCACTGAAGAGGGTTCGATAGGCCATCCCGGGAAGGCTGTTCAGCAACGCAAGCAGCCCCATCTGGGTCTGCCACATGGTCTTCGCTGCCCGGGCCGTGTCCGCCTCCAGACGTTCGTGCTGAAGCAAACGCTCCCGCAGGCTCTCGATCTCGGCGATGAGCTCGGACTTGGTCTGGCGGGTGTCTGTCATGGTCGTGGCGGCCCTGCTGCAAGACGCTCTTCAGGCACGGGTACGACACCCGGCCTCTCCTCCGGGTTCCGAACGGCCTGTCTCACATCAAAACCACTACCATACACGGCCCGACCCGCGACGCAATGACGCCGCGCGAAGCGCGGGACAGCCGGCCGGTCGAGTACGGGCGGTGGCGCGCGGCCGCAAGTCCTTGCCGTGGCGCAGACGCGATGGTACACTGCGTCAGGGCTCGACGCCTAACCCACAAGGCTGGGCGCCGCCCCGGTGCTGCCACCACACGGGCCGTGGCTCATGCGTGGAGACATCGAATGAAGAACGCCGATGCAGGCACTGATGCCGGGGCCCTTGAGCGCGACGCGCTCGATCTCATCATCCCCCACTTCGCCAGCAACGCCGAACTGGCGAAGGGCCCGAAGATCTTCGTGCGCGGGGAGGGCTGCTACGTCTTCGACATCCACGGCCGACGCTACTTCGACTCGTTCGCGACGCTGCTGACAACGGTCTGCGGTCATTGCCGTCCGGAGGTGACCCGGGCGGTGACCGAGCAGATGCAGCGGCTGGAGTTCTTCCCGAACTACGTGGATGCCTTCACCGTGCCGCTGATCGAGCTGGCGCGGAAGCTCGCCGAGATCGCCCCGGGGGACCTCTCGGTGAGCTTCTTCGTGAACTCGGGATCGGAGGCGAATGAAACGGCGCTCAAGATGGCCCGGCAATTCCACGTCGAGCGCGGCGAACGTCAGCGCTACAAGTTCATCGCGCGGCGCGACTCGTACCACGCCACCACGCTGGGTGGCGGTGCGGTGACGGGCCTGAAGTGGTTCCGGGAGTACTTCGAGCCGCTCTTGCCGGGGGCGCTGTTTGTACGGGCGGCGCGCGACCGGGACCGCCCCCGCGGGGTGTCGTCGAAGGCCTACGCGCGCCTGTTAATTAAGGAGATAGAGGACCTCATCGCCCAGGAGGGCGCCGACACGATCGCCGGGTTTATCATGGACCCGCTGCCCGGATCGAACACCGGTTACCCGCTGCCGCCGGAGGGCTACCTCCGGGGCGTGCGCGAAATCTGCGATCGGCATGGCATCGTGCTGATCCTCGACGAGGTGCAGAGCGGCTTCGGGAAGACCGGCCGGTGGTTCTTCTGCGAACATGACGGGGTCACCCCGGACATCCTGACGCTGGGCAAGGGTCTGACCGGGGGCTACATACCGCTCGGGGTGACGATGACGACGCCGCGGCTGGCGGCGGTCTTTCGCCAGGGCCCCGGCAGTGAGTTCCGCTCGGGCAGCACCTACGGCGGTCATACGGTCGCCTGTGCAGCGACGCTCGCCAACATCGGCATCATCGAGCGTGAAGGCCTCGTCGAGAACGCCCGTCGCATGGGGGCGCATTGCCGACGGCAGTTGGCCGCCATGCGCCGGCGCCACCCGCTCATCGGCGCGGTCAGCGGCATCGGCCTGCTCCTGGCGGTGACCCTGAAGGCGGACGCCGAGGTCGGCACCTGGATCCGCGACTGGTGCTGGCAGAACGGCATGATCCTGCGCAACAACGGCAATATCCTGGTGCTGGCACCCTCGCTGATCATCACCCGCGACCAGGTGGACGAGATGCTCGGGCTCATCGATCGGGCACTGACGGCGGCGGAGCACGAGCATGGACTTCTCTGATCACGTCGGCATGTGGGCCGGGGAGTTGCGTGACTGGCTGCCCGCGAGGCTCTTCGACGCCCATCTCCACCTCGGGCCGCCCGACGTCGTGGGGCCCGTGGCGCCGGATCGACTGGCGCACGCCCTGTGCACCTACATGCACCTCGACGCCGAGGCGGTCGCCGAGGCCTACGCGGCGCTCTTCGCCGGCAAGACCATCGTCGGGATGATCGCCTTCGGCTTTCCGCAGCGCGAAGTGGCCATCGACCGTGCCAACGACTACGTGATCGGCGCCATGCGCCGGGATCCGCGCCTGCACGGTTTCCTGCTCTCGGCACCGTCCGACACGCTCCAGGCGGTCGACGCCTACCGGCGGTCCTGCGCGGCCGGCGTGCCGTTCCGGGGAGTGAAGCCGTACTACGACCGGCTCGGCAAGAGTGTGTTCGACACCGCCATGTCCGAGTTCGTGCCGGATGACCTCCTGGCCTTCATGAACACCGAAGGCCTGGCCCTCATGCTGCACACCTCCCGGCATGGCATGGGCGACCCGGAGAACCAGCGCTTCCTCCGTCGCCTGACGGACCGCTATCCGCGCGTGCGGGTGGTCCTGGCACACCTGGGCCGCTACACCGACCCGCGCCAGTTCGACGCCTTCATGGCGAGCGGCCTGGCCCAGGAACGTGATGCGATCATCCTCGAGATGTCCTCGGTGAGCTGCCCGGAGGTCTATGATCAGGTCCTGGCCGTCCCGGACCTGCGCCGGCGCCTGGTCTTCGGTTCGGACCTGCCCTTCGGCCTTATCACCGGCGTCGAGCGCTGGTCGCCGACGCACGGCCCGGTCTTCGTCGCCCGCGATCACTACACGTGGTCCGACCCGGTCATGGAGGCGCGCTATGCCGAGGAGCGCCGGCGGCTGACCTACAACACGTACCACTGCATCCGTGCGCTCAAGG
>JAGVUW010000585.1 GCA_019136035.1 Verrucomicrobiota bacterium
TGCACGACACCTACGGCACCACGGTCCACTGCAATACCTACTTCCAGTGCGAGAACTTCAACCTGACCCAGATGCCGGACCGCTACCGCGGCGAGTTCCAGGACAACGCCGACTGGTTCCGCATGACCTTCCACGCCCTGCAGAACGACCCCGACAAGCCGTACCTCACTGCCGGCTATGACCAGGTCGCCCGCGACTTCGACAAGGTCACCGCCGAACTGGTCCGCTTCGCCGGCGAGGCGGTTCTGGACACCTTCACCACCATTCACTGGGGCGAGGCCACCCGCGAGGGCTGCCGGGCCGTCCGCGACCGCGGCATCAAGGGCCTGGTCGGCTACTTCGTCACCGACAAGCAGGGCGATCCGATGGTGTCGTACTACGCCGATCGGGACCTGACCCAGTACATGACCGGCCGCGACTACTGCAAGGACCTCGACGAGGGCCTCATCTTCGTCCGCCATGACATGGTGGTCAACAGCTTCCCCCTGCCGACGATCGTGCCGCGCCTGGACGAGATCGCCGCCGATCCGCATCAGGCCGAGATCATCGAGCTGATGATCCACGAGCAGTACTTCCACCCGACCTACAAGGCCTACATCCCCGAGTACGCCGAACGCTGCGAGACCGCCGTGCGCTGGGCCACCGAGAAGGGCTACGCGCCGGTGTGCTACGGCAACGGCTTCATCGGCAATACCCGCGACCGCCTGGGCTGAGGCGCCGCGCGCGAAGCCGCACGGCCGCCTGTCGAGACGCCGCGGGCCGTGCGGCGACCCCGGCCGCGGCCCGCGGGACTGCCTGACGAGGAGGGTTCCCCATGCAGCGCTTCCACGATGGCCGTGACTGGTTCTTCGAGTGCCGCTATGGCCTCTTCGTGCACTGGGGGCTCTACGCTCTCACCGGCTGGCATGAGCAGACCCAGTGGCGCCACCGCATACCCAAGGCCGACTACATCGCGCTCCTGTCGCGCTTCAATCCGGTGCACTTCGACCCGGAACGCTGGCTGGACCTCATGGCCGAGGCCGGCATGGAGTACCTCTGCATCACCGCCAAGCACCACGACGGCTTCTGCCTGTGGGATAGCGCCTGCACCGAGTACAAGGTCACGCGGACGCCCTACGGCCGCGACATCCTGGCCATGCTGGCCGCGGCCTGCCAGCGCCGCGGTATGCGCCTCGGGCTGTACTACTCCTGCCCGGACTGGCACCACCCCAACGCCATCAACCTCGGCGGCGATCACCAGCTCGACGCGCCCAATCCCGGCGACGAGCCCGACCTCCTGCGCTACGTCGACTACGTGCGCCGACAGATCACCGAGCTGGCCACCGGCTACGGCCCCATCGCCTGCTTCTTCTGGGATATCCCGCCCCGGCTCACCATCCCCGACCTCAACGAGTGCCTGCGCCGCCTCCAGCCCGGCATCATGATCAACGACCGCGGCTTCGGACCCGGCGACTACGCCACGCCCGAACGCCATGTCCCCGCCGGCCGGCGCTTCACGCGGCCGACGGAGGCCTGCCAGTCGGTCGGCCGGCAGAGCTGGGGCTGGCGCGCCGATGAGGATTACTACTCGGACCTGTACCTCATGCAGAGCCTCGACCGCATCCTCGCCATGGACGGCAACTACCTCCTCAACGTCGGGCCGCAGCCGGACGGCACCATCGCCGAGGCGCAGGCCGCCATCCTGCGCCGCCTGGGGCGGTGGTTCCACCGCGTGCGCGAGTCGTGGTACGGCGCCGAGCCGGCGCCCGGGGTCCTGGCGAGCGAGGAGTGCATGGTCACCCGCAAAGGTCACAGCCTCTACCTGCACTTCCCCACCCCGCCGACCAGCTCCGGGGTCGTCCTCAAGCCCCTCGCCGCGGCGCCGCGACAGGCGGTGCTGCTCAACACCGGCCAGGCCCTCCGGGCGGCCGTCGAGTACGTGCCCTCGGAATTCCTCCACGGCTGCTTCCTGCGCCTGGCGGACCTGCCGGTCAACCAGCTTGCCGGTGAGGTCCCGGTCGTCCGCCTCGACTTTGACGACCTCCCCGCCGCCCTGGCCTGCACCCCGCCGCCGCCACCCGCCCCTCCCGCCGACCTGACGACCCTCGGGAGCATGCCATGAGCCTGATCACCCACATCGCTGATGAGGACGCTATGAACGGCCTTGAGCGGACGTTGGAGTTTATCAAGGGCAACCGGGTTGACAGGCTGCCCTATCACCCGATCGTGATGCGGATCGTGTCGGAGCTCACCGGGGTCAACTATAGGGATTTCTGCATCGACCCGCTGACACACAGCGACGCCGCGGTCCGGATGAGCGACAGGCTCGACTGCGACTGGGTGACGGTCATGTCCGACCCGTACGCGGAGGCGGAGGCGTTGGGTCTGCCGGTGGCGTATCCGGATAACGCCATGCCGCATGAGACCGGCCTGCTGATCATGGATCCGGCGACCGACATTGACAAACTGAGGGTGCCGCGGCTTCAGGACGCCCATCGGATGCGCGGCAGGGTCGAACAGATCAAACACTTTGTGCGGCTGTGCAAAGACCGCTTCTTCATTGTCGGCTGGGTGGAGGGCCCGGTGGCGGAATATGCCGATCTGCGCGGACTGGGGCCCGCGTGCCTGGACCTTTTCGACTGCCCTGAACGGGTGCATCAGGCCATGGATGTGATCATGCAGAATGCCCTGAACTTCATCACCGCGCAGGTGAAAGCCGGGGCGCACTGCATCGGCATTGGCGACGCCGCCTGCTCGCAGATCGGGCCGGAGCTGTATGAGACGTTCGCGTTCGACCGCGAACGGGAACTGGTGGAGCACACTCACGCGCTGGGAGCGCTGGCCAAGATTCATATCTGCGGAAACACGACCTCGATCATGCCGAAAGTGATCGAGACCGGCGCGGACATCATCGACGTCGATCACCTGGCGACGGACATGGCGGGCTTTGCGGCACTGCTTAAGCCCGGACAGGTCCTCTGCGGCAATGCCGACCCCGTC
>JAGVUW010000131.1 GCA_019136035.1 Verrucomicrobiota bacterium
ACCGGCGTCTTCCACAACGACGAGCCGGCGATGTGGATCATGATGCGCGGCTGCCGCGCCTACGACTGGACCTGGGACCTCTTCACCCCGGCGGAGCGTGCCGGCATCGAGGCGTGCATGCGCCAGCGCGCCGCGGACTTCTTCGAGCTTCTGCGCCGCAAGCCGTACGAGAATAACCCCTACGAGAGCCACGCCGGGCGCATCCTCGGCTTCCTGGGCGAGGCGGCAATTGCCTTCCTGCCTGACTGGCCCGAGGCGCGCACCTGGCTGGACTACGTCACGCAGATCTACTGGGGCGTCTACCCGGCCTGGGGCGGCGATGACGGCGGCTGGAACGAGGGCCCGGGCTACTGGTCGGCCTACATGAGCTTCGCCCTGCACGCGGTGGTGGCCCTGCGCGAGGCCACCGGCGTCGACCTCAGCCGCCGGGCGTTCTTCCGCAACACGCCGTGGTACTACCTCTACCTGACGCCGCCCTACTCGCAGATGGCGCCCTTCGGCGATGGCTCGCAGTTCGCCCCGAGCCGCTCGGCGGAGCTGATGTACTGGTTCAGCACCCTGAATCAGGAGCCGCGCCAGCGCTGGTATGCCGACAGCCTCGGCCGCGATGGCGGACAGAGCATCCTCGGGGTGGTCCTCAAGGACGACGCCCTGGTCGGCCGTCCGCCGCTGGACATGCCCTCGTCAAGGCTCTTCGAGCAGGCCGGCCTGGCCTGCCTGCACAGCGCCTTCGGCCAGGCCGAGGACGACGTTGCCTTCAGCCTGCGCTCGGCACCCCTGGGGGCCGTCTCGCATGGACACAACGACCACAACTGCTTCGTCCTCGAGGCCTACGGCGAGGCCCTGGCCATCGCCAGCGGGCACTACAACTACTACGGCTCGGCGCACCATGCGCAGTGGACGCGCCAGACCAAAGCCAAGTGCGGCATCACCGTCGATGGCGGCCAGGGCCAGCAGCGCGGCTACGAGGCCCGCGGACGCATCGCCGGCTTCCTCCACAGCGCGGGCTTCGACTACGTCGCCGGCGATGCCGGCGCCGCCTACGGCGACCTCCTGACGCGGGCGGTGCGGCAGGTCGTGCATCTGCGCCCGGGGATCGTCGTCATGCTCGACGACCTGGCGGCGGCGACGCCGCGACGCTTCGAGTACTGGCTCCATGCCCTCGACGAGATGGCCATCGACGCGGCGGCGCGCGCCGTCACCATCCGCCGGCCCAAGGCCAGCCTGCGGGCGGAGTTCCTCCTGCCGACGGCCCTGGTCTTCACCCAGACCGACCAGTTCGACACCCCGGTGGCCTGGCCGCCGGACCGCGCCTTCAGCAACCAATGGCACCTCACCGCGGCCACGCCGGAGCCCGACACCACGGGGGCCTTCCTGACCGTGCTCACTCCGGCGCGCGCCGGACAGGACGACCAGCGCCCGCGCGCCGAGGCCCTCGACTCCGAGACCGCCCGCGGCGTCCGCCTGCACTTCCCGGATGGCTCCCAGGCCGAGGTCGCCTTCGCGCGGCCGGGCCAGGATGGGCCCATGAGCCTCGGCAGCCTGCGCTGCGATGGCACCGTCGCGGCGGTGCGGCGCGATTCCGAGGGGCGTCCCTGCGCCTGGCTGGCCGTCGGCGCGACCCACCTCGAAAACGGCGGCCACCCCCTGGTCGAGGCCGCTGCCGCGATGACGATCGCGGCGGCCATCACGCCCGAGGGCGGCCGCATCGACAGCGCCGGCCCGGGCGGTGCCGTGCGCCTGTGGTGGCCGCGGCCGCCGCAGGCCGTCCGGCGCGGCCAGGACGCCGTCGACCACACCGCCGGCAACGACGCCCTGGGGCTGTCGCTGCGCGCTCAGGAGGACCAGGTCGTGATCGGCAACGCGCCGTAGGGAGCGCCATCCACGGCGCCGGCCCGGAGATAGCGCTTCTGGCACCCCTCCAGGGTGCATGGTTCGCGGGAGCGCGGTTCCGGGGGTCGGCTCTCGCGCGACCCCCGGCTACGATCTGGCACCCCTCCAGGGTGACAGGCGGAGCTGCGCGCGGCCAGGCTGGGAAATCGACGAGACGCAGCGGCAGCCGCAACGCACGGCGGCCTTCCATACGACCCGCCCCGACTCGACTGAGGCATTACGGCGGGCCATCCGGTGGCCTTGCCATCCGGTCGGCAGGGGGGTATGCTACTCTGATTAGGCCCGGCGCGGTTGCGGGCTGCTCCAACTGAGGTTGTCTGAGGTTCCACGCATGAAGATCGACTGGGCGAGCCTGGGCTTTCAGTACATGGACACCAACTGCCACATCCGCCACCTCTGGCGCGATGGGCGCTGGGATGCCGGCGAGCTGGTGCCGGAGCCCTACCTGAAGATGCACATTGCGGCGACGGCCCTGCACTACGGCCAGGCTGCGTTTGAGGGCCTGAAGGCCTTCACCTGCAAGGACGGCAAGGTCCGCCTGTTCCGTCCGCAGGCCAACGCCCGTCGTCTGGCGGCGAGCGCGCGGCGCACGCGCATGGCCGAGGTCCCCGAGGATCTCTTCATCGAGGCGGTCCGTCGTGTGGTGGCGGCCAACCGCGAGTTCGTGCCGCCCTACGGCAGCGGCGGCTCGCTGTATGTGCGGCCGCTGCTGATCGGCACCGGCGCCCAGATCGGCGTCAACCCGGCCAAGGAGTACGCCTTCATCGTCCTGGTCACCCCGGTCGGGGCTTACTACAAGGGCGGCCTGACGCCGGTGCGGGCGGTGGTTCTGGACGACTACGACCGCGCCGCCCCGCACGGCCTGGGCCAGGTCAAGGTCGGCGGCAACTACGCCGCCAGCCTGGAGCCGCATCACATCGCCCATGAGATGGGCTTCCCGGTCGAGCTCTACCTCGATGCCCGCGAGCATCGCTACATCGAGGAGTTCGGCACGTCGAACTTCATCGCCATCACCCACGACGGCCGCTACGTCACGGCCGCCAGCAGCAGCATCCTGCCGAGCATCACCAACGACGGCCTGCAG
>JAGVUW010000607.1 GCA_019136035.1 Verrucomicrobiota bacterium
CCAACGCCCGGCACTACCCGGCCATCAGTTGGCTGAACAGCTACAGCGAGTACCTCGCCGAGATCGGCGCCTGGTGGCAGCACGAGGACCCGGAGTGGCGGCGTCACCGCGATGCCCTGATGACCCTTCTGCAGGAGGAGGTCAAGCTGCAGCGCATCGCCCGCCTGGTCGGTCCGGATGCCCTGCCGGATTCGCAGCGCCTGACGCTGTTTGTGGCGGATGTCGTCAAGAATGCCTTCCTGCAGCAGAACTCCTTCGACCAGGTCGACATGTACTGCTCGCCGGGCAAGCAGATCTGGATGATGCGGCTGCTGGTGCAGTTCTCCGAGCGCGCCCTGCGCCTGGTGCGCAGCGGCGCCACCCTGGCCGACATCCGCGGGATGGGCTGCGTCGAAGCGATGGTGCGCATGAAGAGCACCGTACCCAACGGCGACGAGGCGGCGATGGCGGCCCTGGCCGAGACCGTCGACCGTGAGTTGAGCCAGTTGGAGAGGAGATTCGCCTGATGCGGGTCGCGGGCTTGGAATATCGCGGGGTGCGTGAGATCAACGGGCCCCTGGTCTTCGTCGATGGCGTCACCGGCGTCGGTTTCGACGACCTCGTCGAGATCACCGACGCCGACGGCCAGCAGCGCCTCGGCCAGGTCCTGGACGTCAGCGCCAAGGCGGCGGTCATCCAGGTCTTCGGCGGCACCCAGTCGCTGAGCAACAGCGCCACCCGCCTGCGCTTTCTCGGCACGTCCCTGCAGGTGCCGGTCAGCCGCGAGATGCTCGGGCGTGTCTTCGACGGCCTGGGCCGGCCGAAAGATGGCCTCCCGGAGGTCCTCAGCCACGACCGCCGTGATGTCCACGGCCTGCCGATCAACCCCTACGCGCGGCGCTACCCGCGCGACTTCGTCCAGACCGGCATCAGCTCGATCGACCTGATGAACACCCTGGTGCGCGGCCAGAAGCTGCCGATCTTCTCGGGCAATGGCCTGCCGCACAACCGCATCGCGGCGCAGATCGCCCGCCAGGCCCGACTCCTCTCCGAAGAGGTCGAGTTCGCCATCGTCTTCGCCGCCATGGGCGTGAAGTACGACGTCGCGCGCTTCTTCATCGACTCGTTCGAACGCAGCGGCGTGATCAGCAACGTGGCCATGTTCCTGAGTCTGGCCGACGACCCCTCGGTCGAACGCCTGGTCACCCCGCGCAGCGCCCTGACCCTGGCCGAGTACCTGGCCTTTGAAGAGGACATGCATGTCCTCGTCATCATGACCGACATGACCAACTACTGCGAGGCCCTGCGCGAGATCGCCACCGCCCGCAGCGAGATCCCGAGCCGCAAGGGCTACCCCGGCTACCTCTACAGCGACCTGGCCAGCATGTACGAGCGCGCCGGCCGCCTCGAGGGCCGCGAGGGCTCGATCACGCAGATGCCCATCCTGACCATGCCCAGCGACGACATCAGCCACCCGATACCCGACCTCACCGGCTATATCACCGAGGGCCAGATCGTCCTCGAACGCGACCTCTTCCAGCGCGGCGTCTACCCGCCGGTGGCCGGGCTGCCCTCGCTGTCGCGACTGATGAAGGACGGCATCGGCAAGGGCCGCACCCGCGACGACCACCCGCACGTCGCCTCGCAGCTCTTCGCGGCCTACTCAAGGGTCAAGGACATCCGCGCCCTGGCCAGCGTCATCGGCGAGGAGGAGCTGAGCCCGACCGACAAGCTCTTCATGAAGTTCGGCCAGCAGTTCGAGGGCACCGTCATCGCGCAGGGCGAGTTCGAGAACCGCAGCATCGACGAGAGCCTTCAGCTCGGCTGGCAAGCCCTCAAGGTCCTGCCGCGCAGCGAGCTGTACCGCGTCACCGAGGAGGAGCTGAGCCGCTACTACGACGAGCCGGCCGCGGCGGCCCCGGCCGGGGAGGGCTCGCGATGAGCCGACTGAATGTCGCGCCGACGAAGAGCAGTCAGATCGTGCTGCGCCGCGACCTGGCCATGGCCAGCGAGGGCTTCACCCTGCTCGAGCAGAAGCGCGAGATTCTGGTGATGGAGCTGATGCGCCTGGTGGACCGCGTGCAGGTCGTCCAGAGCGCCGTCGAGGAATGCCGCGAGCGCGCCTACGCGACCCTGCGCAAGGCCATCGCCCGCAATGGCTACCACCGCATGCGCAACATCGGCGTCGGCATCCACTACGAGCATAAGGTGCGCACCGAGGCGCGCGTCATCGCCGGCATCCGCGTGCCGCAGGTGACCGTCGAGCATGGCCAGTTCTCTGGCCAGTACGGCTTCGTCGGCACCGACTCGCTGGTGGACCAGACGATGCGCGACTTCCTGGCCCTCCTCGAGGCGGTCGGACACCTGGCCGAGCTGGAATCCGCGGTCTGGCTCCTGGCCCGCGAACTGAAGAAAACACAGCGGCGCGTCAATGCCCTGGAACAGATCTTTATCCCGGATTTCAAAGATACCTTGAGGCACATCGGCGAGGTCCTCGAGGGCAAGGACCTGGAGTCCTTCTTCATGATGAAGATGGTCAAGCACCACGCCGAGGACAAGGCCCGGGCTGAGGACGACAGCGACGGCAATGCCCCGACCGGACACGACGGCTGAGACGGCGCCGCGCCAACGCGCGGCGGCCGCCCAGCGCGGAGGGAGACATGATCTTCGGACGAGCCAACGCCACGCCGCCGGAACGGCCCGCCAACGCCGCCAACCTCCTGGGGGCGCTCCTGCTCGTCGTCGACGGCTCGGAGCCGTCGATGGCGGCGGCACGCTTCGCCATGGACCTGGCCAAGCAGCTCCAGAGCCACGTCACCGCGGTGTATGTCGTGGATACCGCGACGATGGACTACCTGACGCAGATGCGCATCTTCGTCGCTGAGGAGCGCGCCGAGTTCGAGGCCGATATCGAGCGCACCGGCCAGCGCTACCTCGAGTACGTCAGCACCATCGGCCGCAAGCAGGGCGTCGAGACCAAGACCCTCCTGCGCAAGTCCACACGGTCATCCTCCAGGAAGCCCGCAGCCTGGCGGTCAATGCCATCGTCCTGGGCGGCTGGCGGCGCTCGGCCACCCGCAAGGACGCCACCAGCGTCGAGCGCCAGCTCGTCCTCGACCTGGCCGGCCTGCCGGTGATCGTCGTCAAGAGCGACTCCGACCACGAGACAGAGGGCGACGACTGACCGGGAATGGCAGAATGCGGCTCATCCGGCAGGTGCGTACCTCCTGGCTTGGAGCATGGTGATTTCGAGAGCGGGGAGGGCGATAGACGGGAACTGACTCCCTATGCCCCAAGGGGGCTGCGTCTCATAGCCCAGGGTTGCGGTACCTCCGCTACCCTGGGATGCCTCATGGCCATGGCCCCAACCCCAACGAGGGTTGCGTCGGTCGGATCGCCAGGGGGCCGGCGCACCGGCATCATGCCGCAACCCGCGTTGGGGTTGGATAGGCGGGATGGGATCGGAACCCAGGGTAGCGACCATGCCGCAACCCTGGGCTGGAGGACGCAATCCCGTTGGGATAGGGGCAACCGCCCGACCACGCCCTCGTCGAGACCTGCCCGTGGGGAAAACCAAAACAGGCCAGATGGGCGTTCCCCCGTCCTTACGTGAAGTACGCAGTTGCTGGATGAACCGGACGATCGCGTCGGGGCATCCACTCACCATCCCCACCTCGGCGTCCTCTGCGGTGAGATCCTCCCTGCGGGAGTCGGGCCGCCGTCCCTGCCGCGGCTGGGCTCAGGCCGGGAAGGCGATGACCTCGTCGATGCTCGCGGCGCCGGCCAGGGCCATGACCAGGCGGTCCAGGCCGATGGCGATCCCGGCGGCCGGCGGCATGCCGAGGTCGAGGGC
>JAGVUW010000263.1 GCA_019136035.1 Verrucomicrobiota bacterium
TTACAGGACTGATGGCCGCGAACGGCGCGGCCCGAACGGGGGCGACCCGACGGCGCCCCGGAGAACGAGGACAGTCATGGCCACGGCGGAGCCTGAAGCGACCGCGGCGGCGCATCATGCGGCGTACTTTCGCCGTATGGTGCTCATACGCTGCTTTGAGGAAGCCCTCAGCGACCTGTTCAGCAGGAACCTCCTGGGCGGCACCTCGCATTTCTGCATTGGTCAGGAGGCCTGCGCTGTCGGGGTGGTCTCGGCGCTGCGCGAGACCGACTGGCTGGTCTCGAACCACCGTGGCCACGGCCACCTCCTGGCCCGCGGCCTCGACCCGTCCCGGGTCATGGGCGAGCTCATGGGCAAGATCACGGGCTACTGCGGCGGCCGCGGCGGCTCGCAGCACATGTGCTCGATGGCCGACCACTTCCTCGGCACCAACGGCATCACCGGCGGCGGCATACCCATCGGCACCGGCGCCGCGCTGGCCCTGCGCTACCGCGGCAGCGACGACATCGTGGCGGTGTTCTTCGGCGATGGCGCCAGCAATCAGGGGACCTTCCACGAGTCGCTCAATATGGCCGCACTCTGGAAGCTGCCCGTCCTCTACGTCTGCGAGAACAATGGCTACGGCATGAGCAACCCGGTGTGCCGCGCGGTGGCCGCCGGCGGCATCCTCGAACGCGCCGCCGCCTACGGCATCCCCGGGCGCCGGGCCGACGGCATGGACCTCAACGCGGTGCTCGAGCACACCGCCGCACTGGCCGCGGCGGTGCGCGCCGGCGCGGGCCCGGCTCTGCTCGAGCTGGAGACGTACCGCTTCTGCGGCCACTCGAAGAACGACCCGCGTGTCTACCGCAGCCGCGAGGAAGAGGCCGACTGGCAGCACCGCGACTGCCTCGAGCGCAGCGCCGCGCACCTGCGCCGCCTGGGCCTCTCCGAGGCCGCCATCGAGGCCCTGCGCCAGGAGGCCCGCCAGACCATCGACGCGGCGGTCGCGGCCGCCCTGGCGGCGCCCTGCGGCGGGCGCGACCATGCCCTTGGAGGCGTCTATGCCTGAGGCAACCGACCACGACACGCGGCATATCTATACCTCGAAGGCCATCCTCGAGGCCCTCGATGAGGAGATGGCCCGCGACCCCGCGGTCCTGCTCATCGGCGAGGACATCGGCGTCTACGGCGGCGCCTTCGGTGTCACCCGCGGCCTCTACGAGAAGTACGGCCCGGCGCGGATCTGGGAGACGCCCATCTCGGAGAACAGCTTCGTCGGCATGGCGGTCGGGGCCGCCATGATGGGCCTCAAGCCCGTGGTCGAGATCATGTTCATGGACTTCATCGCCCTGGCCCTCGACCAGATCCTCAACAGCGCCGGCAAGCTGCACTACATGTACAACGGCCAGGTGAACGTGCCGATGGTCGTGCGCACCCCCGGCGGCGCCAAGGGCGGCTACGGCCCGAGCCACTCGCAGATGCTCAGCAACCTCTTCGTGGGCGTCCCCGGCATCAAGGTGGTGGCGCCCTCGACGCCCTACCAGGCCAAGGGCCTCCTGAAGAGCGCCATCCGCGACCCCAACCCGGTGCTCTTCATCGAGAACAAACGCCTCTACCCCCAGCGCGGCCTGGTGCCCGCCGAGGACTACGCCCTGCCCCTGGAACGCGCCGATGTCAGCGCCGACGGCACCGACCTGACCCTGATCGCCTACTCGGCGATGGTGCCGGTGTGCCTGGCGGTCCGCAAGGCCCTCGCCGCGCGCGGGGTCAGCATCGAGGTGGTGGACCTGGTCTCGCTGCAGCCCCTGGACACGGCCGCCATCCTGGCATCGGTCCGCAAGACCGGCCGGGCGGTCATCGTCGAGGAGGCCTGCCGGACGGGCGGCGTGGGTGCCGAGGTCGCGGCCCTGATCGCGGCCGAGGCCCTCGATGCCCTCGAGGCGCCGCTGCGGCGCGTCGCGGCGGCCGATGTGCCCATACCCTCCTCCATCGAGCTGGAGAAGGCCGTGCTGCCGGGGACCGAGGATGTGGTCCGGGCCGTCCGTGATGTGATGACGTGGTAACCGCGGTCGGAGTCCGCGGCCGCTGCCGGCGCCGGCCGGGTGCGGCCGGCGGCCGAAGGAACCGCTGCAACACAGGGCTGGCATGATGCAGAACCAAGCCACCTCGCGAGGCCGTCTCTCGATCCGCCTGGCCGCCTGGGCGACGCTGGCCCTCCTGGCCGGCGGCCTCGGCGCCCAGGACAACGCCGCAACCCTGCCGGGGTGGAGCGCTCCCCTGCTCTACTGCCGACGCGCCGAGGGCAACCTCACCCTGGCCCTGCGCTGGATGCCCGCCACGGGCATCCGCCTGGCCGTCGTGCCGCGGCAGGGCGAGGCCCCCGTCGCCCTGCACCTCGACGCCCGACGCCTGGAGGCCGTCGACCTCGGCCGCGATGGGCAGCCCGCCGCACCGCCGCGGGCGGTGCAGCGCTTCGACCGCGAGGCCCTGCGACAGGCCCGCGACCGCGCCGAACTGACCGTGAAGTTCCGCGATACCGAGTGGGTCCTCTACCTCGACGGCGAACTGGTCGGCGCCCTGGCGGCGCCCTTCGAGCCGCCAGCCGATATCGTCCTGCCCGCACGCGACCCGGCTGAACTGGTCGACAAGCCCCTCTTCCGGCCGGTGCCGCGCGAGGAGTTCACCACCGATTTCATGATCGAGGAGGGCGCCCCCAACGAGCTCTACCCCTGGCGCATCGAGGCCGGCTCGTGGCATATCCACACCGCCATGCAGGACGCCCTCGTCCGCCCTGAGTCCGACGTGGCGCGCATCCAGCAGGTGCCCCTGACCGCCGACAAGAGCCCGAACTTCTACTCGCTCAAGGGCGGCGGCCTCGACCGCGAGACGAAGCTCCCGGCCGAGGCCGTCCTGACCACCGGCTACGACTTCTTCGACCACTACGAACTCGCCGCCGCCCTGCAGCTCAACCAGGGCATCGCCGGCCTGGTC
>JAGVUW010000124.1 GCA_019136035.1 Verrucomicrobiota bacterium
GGCCTGCGTCGCCCAGGCGCTGGTCTGCGTGGTCGGGATGCGGCGGACCTTCCGCTGGGCCCTGCCGCTGACCGACCTGCGCGGCTGGTGGCAGCGCTGGGGCTGGCGCACGGCCGTGCTGATGGGCCCGCTGCTGGTCGGCATCGTCGCGGCGCGCCTGCGCGACATCGTGCAGTACCGCCTCCAGTCCGACCTGGAGAGCGTGAGTTTCGTCAGTGTCGAGTACGCCCGCCAGCTCACGAATCTGCCGGTGGCCTTCCTCGGGACTCTGGTCAGCCTGGTGATGCTGCCCCACCTGGCCTCGATCCTGCACAGCGATGGCCAGGACCAGCACCGACGCACCCTCGAGGGCACCGTGACGACGCTGTGCCTGCTCTCGATACCGATCGTGTCCGCCTGCCTGGTGTCGGCGGAGGACCTGATGGCTCTGCTGTACCTTAAGGCCGACTGGGGTCCGGCCGAGGTCCTGACCTGCCGTCAGGGCGCTCTGGCGGTGCGCGTGATCTCGCTGGGCTTCACCTTCGTGGTTCTTGAGAACATCTTCATGCCGGGGCTCTTCTCGATCAAGAGCATGTGGTGGCCGACCCTGTGGGGCGTCGCGGCCAGCCTCTTCCAGATCTTCTTCCTGGTCGGCCTGGCCCGCGCCGGGCTGTCGGCCGATTCGGCCTGGCTCCTGGCCGGCGTCGCCTTCGCCTTCCCGCTCAGCCGGCTCCTGAAGAACGGTGTGCTGATGCTGGTGCTGCGCCACAAGACGGCGATGTTCGGCGGCCTGGCCCTCTACGGCCTGGTGGTGCGCATCAGCCTGATCCTGCTGGCGACCCTGGCGGTCCACGCGGCGACCGCCTGGGGCCTGCAGCGCGCCGTGGGCGAGGGCCTGCTGCGGATTGACGGCCGCTCGTTCATGGTCTACAAGGTCGTCCTGGCGCTGCGGATCGGCATCCCGGCCGCGGCCATGGGCCTGGCCTTCCTGGCGGCGGTCTGGCTCGGCGGCTACAAGGCGCAGCTCGTCGGCCTGGTCAAGGCCGCCCGCAGCGGCCGCAAGGGCCGCCCGGCCGAGGCGAGCCCCGACGTGGCCTGAGCGCCCGATACGACACGGGGGTCCCATGCGCACCACGGTGGTCGTCCATGACCGCATGCAGCAGGGCTACACGTACACCCTCACGGAGCCCATGGGCGAGAACTTCGCGCCCGACTTCACGCCGGACCTCACCCCGCCGGAGATGCTGGCACTGGGCGTCTTCGGCGGCCGCTACATGACCGACTGCCGGGCGGAGTTCCCCGCTGCGTGGTTCGAGCACGCCAGGCTCTGCCCCGAACGCCACGACCCGGCGCTGAACTGCTTCGGCGTCAACGCCTCGCAGCCCTTGGAGGTCTGGCGCCGCAAGGGCTGGATCTACTGGGAGGACCCGCGCGGGTGGTTCCAGTGGTACTGCCGGTACTACCTGGGGCGGCGCTGTCCGGACGACGCCCGCCAGATCGGGCGCTGGCGGGCGATCGCGCGTCATGTCGCCCAGCTCCGCCGGCATTGCGTCCCGGGCGATGTGCAGTGCCGCCCGCGGCAGCGCCAGAGCCTCCTGCACTGGGCCTACGACAGCCGCGTGCTGTAGCCTGGATCCTTCGCGAAGCCCATCGCTTCGCCCACGACCCCCTTGCGCCGCACTGTACTGCGGCGCACGTTCCGCCGCGCATCGCTTCGCGCTGCCTGCTCAAGGCTGGCACCGCGGGGCGCTCAGGGCGGCGCCGCGGGGCCTGGCGCGTGCTCATTCGGCGTGGCCGCCGCGGCCTGTCGGAGGGCGGGCCGGACGAGCCAGACCAGGCCGACCTGGGCCACGACGACCAGGAGGAGGGTCATCACCAGACGGTCGAGCACCGAGGCATTGAGGGCCAGCTCCGGGTCGCCGGTGTAACGCGCGGCGGCGTAGACGATGGCGGCCTCGCGGAAGCCGAGGGCGCCGGGCGTCAGGCTGACGACGAGGGCCAGTTGGGCGCAGAGCGACGAGATCAGCACCGGCGCCAGGCCGATGGACATCCCGACGGCGAGGAAGGCGGTCTGCATGCGCCAGGCCCGCAGCCACGCCACCACGAACTGCAATACCAGGATGTGCAGCACGAAGCGCGGGTTCTCACGCAGGACGAACCAGGCCGCGTTGACCCGGCGCAGGAAGCCCGCCAGGCGGCCCTGCCAGCGGTCCGGGACGGGGACGTGGATGCACATCATGCCGATGGCGCCGAGCGCGACCAGGGCGAAGAGCCCGACCAGGGCGCTCTGGCGTGCCCAGGTGGCCTCGCCCTGCGTGACCGCCCAGAGGCAGGCGCCGAGGCCGAGGAGGCCCTGCACGACGAACTGCAGGAGCACCATCGGCATGGCCAGGGCGGTGAACTGCGCGTAGCTGACCCCATGGCGCAGGCGCAGGTAGGCGATCGGGGCGCTGAGGCCGGCACGCGGCAGGATGAGGTTGGTGTAGCCCATGATCAGGTTCAGCATGAAGGCCTCGCCGTGGCCAAGGCGGTGGCCGACCTGGCGCAGGCTGACGCGCATGACCTCGCCGTTGACGTAGCGCGTCACCAGGAACAGCGCTGCGTTGAGCAGCACCCAGCCGATGGCGGCCTCGCGCAGGAGGTGTATCTGGCCGAAGCAGCGCCTGCCGAGGTAGGCGAACAGCCCCAGCATGACAGCCCCGATGGCGGCTCGTAGGTAGGGGTTCTTGAGCATAGCGCGTATCAGGGTGCGGCCCAGCGCTCCTGGGCGAGAGCGGTCAGTGCGTCGTGCTGTCGGCCGTTGCTCGTGAGCCGGCAGGCCGGCAGCCCGGCCAGGGGCGCCGGCACGGCCGGCCGGTCGAGCAGCAGGCTCTGGAAGATCGGGCGGTGCGGGCAGGCGTACTCGTAGGCCATCAGGAAACGCGTGATGTTGGTCACCTGGCGGTGGCGACGCTGGTTCTTGACACGCTCGAACTGCTCCAGGGCCA